>SCST01000849.1 GCA_004299465.1 Methylovulum sp.
GACGGCCCCGTCCCAATTGAACCGGCTGCCGGCGTTGACCGAAAGCATGCCGGCATCGCCGCGATATTCCGAGCCGTCGACAGCCCCGTCCAGCTTGATGCTTGCGCCGGATGCGAGATTGACATCACCTTGAACCGCCGACAGCGACACGTTGCCCGCCGGTGAATATTTAACCCGGTCGGCAAACGTAATCGCCCGGCCTGAGACATCCGCCGCTGAGCCGCCGTCCAGCGTTACATCGCCGGACAAGGCCGTAAGCTTCAGAATGCCGGACGGCAGGTCGAAACGCCCGCTGCTGTTGATCGCATCGCCGGTGACAGACCAGCTTGCGCCTAGCCCCGCGGGCTCTGCTGCATCGCTTGCGCCGGGAGAGCTGATAGCCACTTGGTGGCCGCTTGCATCTATGCTCGTCGTCGCACCGGCGTCGCCGATGAAATGGCCGGCATTCAGATGCAAATCGCCGGCGACTTTCAAGTTCCCGGCATCGCTCAGCGAGCTTTGCCCGGTCGTCGCATCCACTGTTTGCCCAAGTCCTTTGATCGCCGTCACGGCGTTCAGGTTGACTTGGCCGAAGCCGTTGATCGCATAATCGCCGCCGCCCAGTTGTATCTCGTCGGCGTTCAGCGTCAATGTCCCGGTGCCGGTGCCGCTGCTTCCGGCCTTCGCGCCGCTATTGGCGAGGCGGATGACATCGGCGCTCAATAACGCGCCGGTGCCGGCATTATTAAAACCGTTGATTTGCGCGGCATCGATGCTAAGCAATCCGGTGTTGACGGCAACAGCCCCGTAAATATCGACATCGCTACGGCTGCTCAGTTTTAATTCGTCCAGGCTGAATTCGGTTGCCGACAGCACCAGGCCTGATGTGGCGGCCGGCGCATCGCCCAGGCTGATCTTACCGGCGTTGAGTGCCAGCGAGCCGCCCTGCATGTCGATAACGCCGTCGAACACCGTATCTTGGGTCGAGTCCAGCAGCATCGAATGGCCGGATTTAAGATGCGCGCCGTTTTCGACGATCAAGGTCCCGGTCTTGCCGCTTACGGTTTTATCCCGTCTTACGTCGGCCTGGCCGGATGACGACACGCGCACGAATGCGCCGTCGCTGTTGTTTTGCTTCTGATTCGAAATGCTCAGCGCAATGCCGCCGTTATCGTTTTTGCCGGTGCTTTCGACGATAGCGCCGGATTTTAGCCGTAATTCGTTTTTCGCCGCGAGCAGCAGTTCG
>SCST01000147.1 GCA_004299465.1 Methylovulum sp.
GTTAATTTTTTATGAGAAAGCCGTGCACCACCAGGTAACCGGCACATTGGGCAGGTTAGCCTGTTTTCTTGTTGTAAAGACGACAATTCTACAGGCTAACGGACTGATCAAAGGCGTTCAGAGTCGGGTAATGTTGGCGTTACAGCATTTGGTATCTCTCTTGCTTGTGCTTTGTATATCCACTGCATCCACTTCCAAAAACACCATGAAAACCGCCGAAAGAACTAATTTTGATGATTTTGCCACCGCGAAACCTGCGATGCCTATAACTTGCCCGGCAAACCGACTGTTGTGGCAATATGGAAGCACTTTCCAAGCATGATCGAATTTCCGATAAGACTGGCGGTGGCCAGCAAAGAAGGCTTGGCGATCAGCGAACACTTTGGCCATGCCAAGCAGTTCCGGATTTACCAAGTGGTTCAGGACAACTGCGAGTTGCTGGAGACCCGCGAGGTGGCCCATTACTGCCTGGGCCAGCATTCCGACCAGACCGCAATGGCCGGCATTCTGGAAAGCATCAAGGATTGCCATGCGGTTTTTGTCGCCAAGATCGGCGACGGACCGACGGAAAAGCTCAAGGCTATTGGCGTAAGTGCCGTCTCGCGTTATGCCTACGAGGCCATCGAAGACTCGTTGCTCGACTATGTTCAACAGGTAGCCACCGGCGAGGAGGACGCATGAACAAAGACCAGGTAGCCCGCTGGGCGCTGGCCCATCCCTTAACACCTATCCATGTCGATTGCGCTATCACCGTGATGCTGAAAATCCTTGATGGCAAATGCAAAATGCGGATTGCCGAAAAGCGAGTGATGGAACTGCTCTACGACGAGGTGAAGACCCAACCCGGTCTTCTGCTGGATACCGGGCTGCACCGGTTGATTAGGCAAGCCCGTGAGCAGCTTGATGATTCGTTGAAAAACATCATTTATGAAAAACGCCTGCTGGCGGAAACGGCCATCTCCCGTCCTGTCATGAAAAGCTTTAAAGCCATGATCAGGCATGAGGGTTTGCTCGGCTTTGCTTTGGACGAAGAGCAGGAAGTCTCAGGCAACCCATAACAGACGGGGTCACGGGAAGCAGCCATTCACCTTGCCAGCGTCCACGGCTTTCGGAACCTTAGTTAACCCTTGTTATATCTCAGCACTGTCGCAAATCCATCAGGCCCAGATGCAATTGTCGTCATACTTGCATCCTTGCCAAGACATTTTGTACAAAAACAAGCTAACTAACTGATAGTCTGCATAAAATTCAATTATTTTCCTTTGGATCAAAATTTGCTGTTTTCATCAACGCGGTTAGGTTGTACGCTTGCCTTCATTTTCTAGAACATTAGCATGTACTTACTTAACCGCTTAATTCTTATCGACTCCTACAAACCTGGCGAACTGGTTGAGGTGAGACTGGATGGACATACCAACCTTAACGGCGTTAACGGAGCGGGGAAAACCACTTTATTGCGTTTAGTGCCGTTGTTTTTTGGCGAAAGGCCAGGGCGGCTGGTGCCAAAAAGCCGCGTCACTGACAGCTTCGCCAAACATTACCTGCCCAACGAATCCTCCTACATCATTTTTGAATACCAACGTAACGAACAGACATGCATGGCGGTGATTTACGCTGCACCCAGTGATGACGGGCTGTGTTACCGCTTTGTCGATAAGGGCTTTGAAAGGGACGATTTTATCGAAACTCGCCGCGACGGCACGTTTTATCCGGTGTCTTGCCGCAGTTTACGGGCGCACTTTACCAAGCGGCGCATCAATCACAGTGAACAGCTTACCGCTTGTAGCGATTACCGCACCGTCATCCAAAACTTGCCGCATAAAAAAGGCCAAGAAATGCGGCAAATGGTGGCGCGTTACAGTTTTTGCAACCATAGCACCGGACACCGCCTAAAAGACATCGAAAAAATCATTACCGGGATGTTGACGCGCTCCACCGACTTTGCCGATTTGCGTGACATGTTGGTAAACTGCATCGAAGAAAACCGTGATGCCATATCCTTGGATGTGCAGATGGAAACTCTGGACAGCTGGCACAAGGAATACCGCGCTTACCAATCCACCGAAGCTGAGCGCGAGAAAATCGTGCGGTTGAACCAATTGGAAACGGAGTTTGGGCAAGTCGAATTGGGTCTAGGTGAGCTTCACTACCGTTTGCGCTGTTTACTCAGCCAAAACGAACAGCACTTGTTGCAGGCTCAAACAGCGGGCAATGCCTGCAATCAACAATTGGAGCAGTTGAAACAAACTTGGGAAGGGCGCGAACAGCAATTAAAATCGGCTTTGGCGGAAGGCAAAGCGGCCTTAGAACAAGTGCAGCGCGAACAAACCCTTTTGCTAAAGGAAAAAACTGAATGGGA
>SCST01000850.1 GCA_004299465.1 Methylovulum sp.
AAAACCGGGCAACCTGAAAAAGCCGAGGACAACGGGCAAGCAACCGAAGCCACAAAACTTACAAAGCCAAAGCTGCGGACAACAGGCGTTACGAACCCACCCGAAAAGCAAAACCCAGCGTTAAGCCGGAACAGCCAAACCCAGCTTGCAGGCAGAAGGGCAGGGGACGAAAGCACACAAGCCCAGACGCAATAAAAGCTCAAGCCCGACCCAAAAGAGCGGGTAACCACAAAGGCGGGCAGGGAGCACCACCTGACCAAAGCGAAACCTTGCCACCGATGCGTACGGGCAGCCTGCGGCCAACGCCAACACTAAACAGATGCTAGAAAACGCCGTCCAGCAAAGGCCAAGCGTTGCCGCTGGAGATTTAAGTAAACGCCGAAACCCGCAAGGCCAAGCCTAAAACCGAGTTTTGGAGAGCAACGGAAACCAACCGCTAAACCCGCCAAGCTTGCCAAACAAAGCAGCCAACAGAGCAAACCGAAGCCAAAACCAAACAAAGCAAAGGCAAAAACTGAACTACAAATGAAAAACGGAAGCCTGAACCAAACCAAAAAACCATCCGGCACCACCGAAGCTGACGAAGCTGACGAAGCTGACGAAGGCAAACCGAAACCGACAGCTTTCACCCCAGAACGCCTAACGTTACGGTAAGGGGCGCGCCGCTCTGTGAGCTTAAGCGAAGCCACCGAACCTTGATAAAAAACCAAACTTCAAAACCGCCAACGGGCGGCGCGTCCCTTTGACTGACTTGTTGGGCTTGATAATAACCACCAAAGCCAAGTTACCGCTGAATAAAAAAGACCAAGCAACAAAACAACGCTAAAGCTTATAAGTCGCTCGGATTAAGCCCAGTATGTTTGGATATTCGCGCAAGCATACGAGGGCCGATTTCTTCGCCATCATGGAATGCGAACACAAAATCAGGCCAGCCATTACGAGATAAGGTACGATGGGAACCAGATTGACGTTTAATTTCCCAACCAATATAAAGCAATGCGGCAAGAACACGCTTAGCCTTTGTAGAAGGCCACTGAGTCATGCGGCAACGAACTCGATATTGATTGGCATAGGGCGGTTTTCTCCAGTTTCGATTCGCTCAGCAAGCACCCGAAGAGCCAATGTTTCCGCCTTTGCCATTGCTTCTTCAGCAGAAATACCGTAAGTAAGTACACCTGGAATTTCAGGCACTTCGGCTAACCAGCGACCATCAGCTTCACGTTCATACTCAATGTGAAAATTCATACTGCCTCCAGT
>SCST01000148.1 GCA_004299465.1 Methylovulum sp.
ATCAGGTTGGACTGAACATTTTCCGGCTAAAGGCGTTTCCAGGATGTTGGTTGTGGTGTGTAAATCACATTGGGAGTGACGGCATACCAGCTCTTTATCTTTAGTGAAGGTTACGTCGCACTCAACAATGCCGGCGCCCATTTTAGCTGCGGCTTTATAAGACTGTTCGGTATGTTCAGCAAATTGCAATGCTGCGCCGCGATGGCCAATTGAGAAATCCGTTTTGAAGAAGGGACCTTTTGAACATTGTTCAAGTTTAGTCTTCAGTGGGCTCTTTTCCATATCATCAACAAGGAAAAAGGGTCTTGGTCCTAACTGGACTTTTTCATTGGCATAAGAAGCGAAAGGTGACAGCGATGCAGTTATTGCTGCAACTGCTAGCATGGTTTTAATAAATCGCATGATAGTCTCCAAAAGATTAAGTTAATTTAGTGTTATTAGCGGTGAACCGGGTCCACCCGCTAACTTTACGCAGTTTTTAAGTCGGCTTGATGTCAGTATTGTTATCGATTTATGAAAAGACGGCAGAGGGCGTGCCGTGCGCGTCAAAGGGAGCGGTAATGCGAAGAAGGCGCGCGCGGCACGCCCTACTCTGCCTATGAGCCGCACGGATTTCATCGGTACGGTTCATATTGTGTTACCATGAGCGACTTCCTTTATTACTGTTTTATGACCGATCTCCCCAAACCCGCCCAATTGATCGACCGCTTCGGCAGGACGGTCGATTACTTACGAATTTCCATTACCGACCGTTGTGATTTCCGCTGTGTGTATTGCATGGCGGAAGACATGGTATTTTTGCCGCGTGAACAGATTTTATCGCTGGAAGAAATTTATATTTTGGCAAAGACATTTGCCGAGTTGGGTGTTAAAAAAATCCGGATTACCGGCGGGGAACCTTTGGTTAGGAAAGGTGCGCTGGAATTGCTGCAAAACATAGGCCGGATTGAAAGCCTCGATGAGCTAGTGCTGACAACGAACGGCTCCCAGCTCGAAACCATGGCGGCAGCGTTAAAAGAGGCCGGTGTAAAACGCATCAATATCAGCCTGGATACGCTGGATGCCGACAAGTTTAAAGCGATCACGCGAACCGGTGATTTGCATCAAGTCATCAGGGGTATTCAAGCGGCCAAATCGGCGGGCTTCAAACGCCTGAAAATCAATGCCGTTATTCTTAAAGACAGAAATCATCTCGAAGTCGCAAGTTTGGTGCGGTTTGCCGTAGCTAACGGCATCGATATCAGTTTCATCGAAGAAATGCCGTTAGGCGTGGTCAGCCGGCATAACCGCTCCGAGGCGTATTATGCCAGCGCATCGATCAAGGCCGATTTGGCGCGGCACTTTACGTTGCTCCAGAGTCTTGAAAAAACCGGCGGGCCGTCAAATTATTTTAATGTGGCCGGTGCTGAGACTCGTGTCGGTTTTATTTCGCCGCACAGCGAGAACTTTTGCAGCACCTGCAACAGAGTACGCCTGACGGTTGAAGGCCGTTTGTTGCTGTGCCTGGGCAATGAACATTCCGTTGATTTAAAGCAGGTGCTTAGAACCCATCCCGGCGACAGCGATGCGCTGAAACAGGCCATTATTGATGCGATGCTGATCAAGCCGGAAAAACACGAATTTAACATCCATGAGCAGCCGGTTATATTGCGCTATATGAATATGACCGGCGGATAAACAGCAGGTCACTGTCCACCGCCAAACTCTCTCAAACAGGTATGCTTTTTTAAGCCCAGGGATTAAAAAGCGCCCTGCAGGTATACGCTGCTTGCAGGCCTGTTTCATGCATTTACAGTTTCATCTTCCAGAGGTTTCCATGTCTTCTTTTGAGCAACTCGGTTTAACCGAAGCCCTTCTTAACGCCGTAGCCGAACAAGGTTATACGACGCCTACACCGGTACAGCAAAAAGCCATTCCGTTGATCCTTGACGGCAAGGATATTTTAGCCGCGGCGCAAACCGGGACCGGCAAAACCGCCGGATTCACATTACCGTTACTGCAACGCCTTGCCGAAACCAGCGATCCGCATCAAAAACCGCGCAGACCCAGGGCGCTGATCCTGACGCCGACGCGGGAATTGACGATGCAAGTCTATGAAAGCGTAAAAGCCTACGGTAAATACCTGCCTTTACATGCTGAAGCGGTAGTCGGCGGCGCCAGCATCGGCGTACAAACACGGAACTTGCGCCGGGGCTGCGATATTGTCGTCGCAACGCCGGGGCGCTTGATGGACCATGTGCAGCAAAGGAATATCAATTTATCGGCGATAGACATACTGGTGCTCGATGAGGCTGACCGCATGCTCGATATGGGCTTTCTGCCCGATATTCGACGTATCATCGCGCTCATTCCTAAGCAGCGGCAAAGCCTGCTGTTTTCCGCGACCGTGGCGGATGCGATAAAAACACTGGCCGCGCAATTACTGAATAAGCCGGTAGAGATTAGTATCGCGAAGCAAAATGCGACGGCGGACAATGTCACCGAGCAGCTTTACGGCATCGGCAAGGAATACAAGCGTGAACTGCTGTCTTACTTGATCGGCAGTAATAACTGGAAACAGGTGCTCGTGTTTGTGCGCACCAAGCACGGCGCTGACCGCCTGGAAAAACAGTTGATTAGCGATGGCATCCGCACGGCGGCACTGCATGGCGATAAAACCCAGGGCGCGCGCAACAAAGCGTTGGAGGCCTTTAAAACCGGCAAAGTGGCGGTGCTGGTTGCGACCGATATTGCCGCGCGCGGTCTTGA
>SCST01000831.1 GCA_004299465.1 Methylovulum sp.
GCCCAATATTCATCGAGAGAATCGGCACGGCCCGGAAAACGGCAAGCCATGCCGATCACGGCGATAGGCTCGTGCCGGGATTTTTCGCAATCGGCCAGTTTGGCCTGCAATTTCTCAATCGCCAAAAAAGCCTTTTGCAAAGGGCTTAATGTTGCAATAGTGGTTGGGTTTTCAGTCATGCGCTTAAAGTCGAAGCCTGTGTTTTATAGTAGGGCGCGCCGCGCGCGCCAATGCCGGGTAATGTGCGAATCCTTTGGCGCGCGCGGCGCGCCCTACTCACCAAACTCATTGCTGTCGTCGTCGAACGCGATATTATCGCCCCAGTTTTCAGTATACCACCCGCGTTTAACCAGCCGGTGAAAGCTTGAATACGGCCAATCCCTAACCTTGTCCACCCATCCGTGCTTAACCGGATTCCAATGGATATAATCCAGATGCCGGTCGAAATCGGCTTCATCACGAATCAAATGATCCCAAAAGCGATGCTGCCAAAGCGTGCCTTGTTGTCGTTCGCGCCGCCGTGCGCTCAACCATTCTGGGCGTTCAAACGTTCCCCGCAACGTTGCGTAACGGTCCGTTTAATTATGCTCCAGCGCGAAGAAAAATCCGTATCGTCCGGCGGCAATTGCCAGATGCAATGCAAATGGTCAGGCAACAGCACCCAGGCCATAATATCGAAAGGCTGGTCTTGCCGGGTCAATTGAATCCCCGTGCGCAATGCCGCGCGAACATCGTCATCAATCAGAAAGCGTTGCCTGCGGAATGTAACCACCGTGAAAAAATACATCCCGCCCGGTAAATAAACACGCCGATAATCCGACATAACATCATCCGTAGGGCGTGCCGCGCGCGCCAAAGTGGTTAAAATTAAGCATAGGTGTTTTTACCAGCCCCGGAGAAGGCGCGCGCGGCACGCCCTACTTCGCCTCCAGCGACGAAGCGGCGTAACGCGGCAGAAACAATTGCTCCATCATATCGGTTACGACGCTGGCGAAATGCACAAGCTCTCC
>SCST01000015.1 GCA_004299465.1 Methylovulum sp.
CGTCGATACATCCGGTGTACGGCGTATAAACGCCCGAAACCTGCCCTGAAAATTTTCATAGGCATCGAGGTTAATGCATTTAAAAAAATCATTCCAGGTTACGATGCCGATGACCCGCCTCGATTTATCGATAACCGGCAAGGCCTTGCGTTTCTCGCGGTACATGATGCGCCAGGCCTCTTCAACTTCAGTGCCGAATTCAACGGCCCGCACATCCTTATCCATAATATCGGCACAGGTGATATGGCCTCGATAACGCTTAAAGCTGTTGCGTTGCACGCCATTAAGTATGCGCGCTAAATCCCTGGACGTAATGTCGATAAAGACATCCTGGTTTTCCAGCGCCTGTCCCAAATCCTGCTCGGAAATACCGGTAAGCGGCAATTCAACGCCTGTGCTGCGGGCTTTATCAGCGTCGATAGATTGCCGGGTTAGCGGGTATTGATAGCCTAACACCCAGCGATTAATCGCAATCGACAGCACCAACATCAGCGCAACATTCAATCCGACCGGCATCAGCACGAAACCATAACCCAACGACGCAACAGCATCGCCTGCAAGCACCGGGGCAAGCGCTGTCGCGGCGCCGGGCGGATGCAGGCAGCGCAGCAGCAACATCGCCAGCACACTGCTCCCGGCAGCGCAGCTTGACGCCAACACCGTATCGACAATAAAACTGTTACAGAGCACGCCGATAAGCGCCGACACCAGGTGACCGCCCAACAGCGGCCACGGCTGGGCAAGCGGGCTGCTCGGGATGATGAAGACGATCACGGCGGAAGCGCCCATCGACGCAACGATAATCGGATAAGCCATATCCAGGCGCAATGCCTGGCTGCATAAGGCTGCGATTAAAATCACCAGCGTACAAGCAAGCACTGAAAGCCCTTTAGCTTTCAGGCTTAAATTGACGGGATCGATGGGTATGCGCCGAATAAGCGAGTTAATGTTCATGATGGTTACAGTGTCCTTAGCCTCAGTATCATCAACACACCGGCAACGTGATGACAAAAAAATAATAACAAACAAAGCCTACTTAAACAATATATATATGTTATATTGTATTCTACTATTGAATATGGTTTTTTTTTGTTATCCTTTAATTTTTAACGGATTAACATAAGGAGCTTTATGGCTGAGAAGGTCGGCTCACGACAACAGCAAATCTTAAAACAGTTACTCGAAAACAAAGCCGGGCTGAGTATCGACGAGATCGCGGCGGTATTGGATATTTCGCGTAACGCCGTGCAACAGCATTTCACCGCGCTGGAAAGAGACGGCTATATCCAGGCGGGAGGACTCAATAAAACGGCGGGCCGCCCGGTTCGCACCTATATACTGACGGAAGCGGGCATTAACCGCTTCCCGAAACAATATGCGTGGTTTTCCGAACTGATACTCAGCAACCTGAAAGAAGAAATGGGTTCGGAAGCATTCCAGCGTTATTTGCATAAATTAGGCCAGTCGCTATCGCAAAACCTGTTACCGCAGTTTGAAGGTAAAACCAGCGACGAGCGCATTGATGAGTTATTGAAGATCATGGAGCAGTTAGGCTTCCAGGCCAAGGCGGTAACGGATAATCACCAGCGCGGTATCGAAGCCTGCAACTGTATTTATCATGACCTGGCCCAGAAACACGAAGAAATCTGCGAATTCGACAGGGCGCTGATTTCATCGTTGCTGGATAAAGCCATCGATCATGTCGAATGCATGGCAACCGGCGGTATGGTTTGCCGCTTTAACATTATCGACCGAAAAAGCGAATGACCGTCCATTTCACAACCCTGTTCCTGACCTTATAAACAGCCATGATCGAGCCTGTTGCGTTAAAAGATTTTTTTATCACATTTTTCGCATCGGCCTTGATTATCTTGGCGGGCGCGGCTTACGCCCTGCTGTATGCCTGGTCGAAAGTCACAGCGAATAGCCGCATCAGGCCGGCGGCCTACGGCGCTTACCTGGTCTTGGCCGCGTCAGTCGCCGAACTGACGTATACCGCCCATTTTTCAAGTTATTGGCTGATTATTTCGGCCGCGATGCTGATTGGCTATTTTTTTGCGCCAATAGGCATCTGGCATCTATGTGTTAAAACCCATGCAGGCCACGATTTAACAACAACCGAGGAGGATAAGCTATGAACGAAACACCCTTATGGGCTTCGGAATCATTCTGGAAAAAAACGGCAATCTGGGTCACCGCCGGATCATTTATTATTTTGGTCGTTTTAACCTTTGATTCATTAAGCCAAACCCGTGCGGGCAGTAAGCGTGTGCCCGCCTATTCCGTTATCAATAAAAAAATCGATTACCAATATAATGCAGAGCTGCATAAATCCGTTCCCGTCATCGGCGAGACCGAGCTGTTATTCGGCAAGGCATATACCGAAGCGGAAGCCGAGCAATTAGTCAAGCTCGGTAAACTGACCACGCAAGCCAAAAACTGCATGAATTGCCATACGCTATTGGGCAACGGCGCTTATTACGCGCCGGATTTAACCAAGGCCTGGCTTGATAAAGGCTGGATTTCCACAGACCTGCGTGAAAATTTGATGGTGCAGTTTTTGATGCACCCGGAAAAAAATGCCCGCACCTTCGGCAGCAACCGCAAAATGCCTGACCTGAACATCAGCGAACAAGAAGCAAAAGGCGTCGTGGCCTTCCTTAAATGGATGTCCAGCATTGATACCAACGGCTTTCCTTATCACTTTAAAACCATTAACGCGGAGGAATAGGCATGGATACGAGTAACACTACGGGCGTCATGCAAAAAGCAAGCGATTTATTTGGCAAGGCACAAGCTTCTGTCAATGATTTCAAAACCTGGACAGCCTTCGACAGCGCCAACCTGAGCGACGGGCAACAACTGGCCGTCAAGTATTTTAGCGTCGCCGTCATCCTGTTTTTTGCGCAAATCCTGTTCGGCATGCTGGCGGCGACGCAATTTATTTTTCCGGGCTTTTTGTACGACATCCTGGATTTCAGCGTCAACCGCATGGTGCATATCAATGCGATGGTCGTCTGGATGCTGTACGGCTTTATCGGCTGCGTCTACTGGCTGCTGGAAGATGAAAGCGGCACCGACATCGTTGGCCTGAAGCTCGGCAATATCGCTTTTTGGGTATTGACCGGCGCCGTCACGCTGGTGGTGCTGGTTTACCTGTTAGTGCAAATCGGCCCCGGCAAGGATTCCAGCCTGTGGTTTATCAACGAAGGCCGCGAATATATCGAAGCGCCGCGCTGGGCGGACATCGGCATTGTCGCCGTGATGCTGGTATTTTTCTATAACGTCGTCGCGACTTTCAGCAAGGGCCAATGGTCGGGTATCGCCGGCGTCTTGACGCTGGACCTGGTCGCGCTGGCGGGTCTTTATACCGCCGGCATGTTCTATATGACCAATATCACCCACGACCAATACTGGTGGTGGTGGGTAATCCACTTATGGGTCGAAGCGACCTGGGAAGTGCTAGTCGGCGTCATCATGGCCTGGTCGTTGATGAAACTGCTCGGCGTTAAGCGCAAAATCGTGCAAACCTGGCTGTATATCGAAGTCGCGCTGATGTTCGGCTCGGGTATTTTAGGCTTGGGCCATCATTATTTCTGGATAGGCACGCCGGAATACTGGTTGACCATTGGCGGCTTTTTCTCGGCGCTGGAACCGATCCCATTGGTCGCGATGGTCGTCCATGCCGTTTACGATGCCGGCACGCATGCCTTTAAAAGCGGTAACCACCCGGCTTTGGCATGGATCATCGCGCAGGCTTTCGGTAACTTTTTCGGTGCCGGCGTCTGGGGCTTTATGCACACCTTGCCGCAAATCAACCTGTACACGCACGGCACGCAATGGTCGGCATCGCATGGCCATTTGGCGTTCTTCGGGGCTTATGCGACGATTAATATCGCGTTCTTTTACCTGGCGATCCAGCACTGGCGCGGCAA
>SCST01000149.1 GCA_004299465.1 Methylovulum sp.
TCTGATGGTTTCTTGCGTAGGGCGCGCCGTGCGCGCCTCAGCCGCCAAATCGAACGAATACCAAGGCGCACGGCACGCCGACGAAAACATATTTAGATAACAGATCAAAGGAAAGGACGATGACGTACCTATTAGCAGTTTCGGGAATCTACGGCGACGTGTTACACGAATGCGTGGCCTGCAGGACTCAAAAAATAAGGTATTGGCGGCGAAAGAGCTTCCAATATACCCACGGTGACAGCCGTAAGGCCTTCGATATTTATCGCTGCGAAAACTGCGGCACCGGCTTCTTGAATCGGCCTCCGCACAGCAAATGGCTGCAATCGATCTATCAGTATTCAGGCCAGGCGCTGACCCAGGCAACAACACTGGCGGACGTGCTGGACAGGGAAGCCGAATATCCCAACTGCACGGTCGATGCCGCGCGTATGAGCCGTCAAGCTGAGCGCTTCAATGGTTCGGATAATAGACAGGCGCTCGATATAGGCTCCGGTTTTGGCTTTTATACGCAGGCGCTTAGGCGTGTGGGTTATCAGACGGTCAGCATCAATCCCGGCCGATACGAGAACGAAGTGTTCAAATGTTTGAACGGCGATGAGCCGCTGCCCGTGATGTTTGAAAATTACCAGCCATCCGGGCAGTTTGGCGTCGTGATGATGTCGCAGGTATTGGAACACCTGCTGGAGCCGGATAAGGCGATAGGCAAGGTGTCCGGCCTGCTGGCCCCCGGCGGTGTCTTGGCTTGCGCGGTGCCCAATTACGCGTCGTTTTTAGTCAAGTTGCTGGGCACCAAAGATAACGCGTGTTTATGGGTGCCCGAGCATGTCAATTACTTTACCGAGGAGGGCCTGATAGCCCTGCTTGAGCGCAACGGTTTTCGTATCGTTAAGGTGGAGCAAATAACGCGGGTTCCGTTCAATGCATTATCTAAACGGCTACGGCTGGAAGGACGATTGGCGGCCATTGTCGACCGTTGGGTAAAGCGTTTGCAAAGCCCGTTTTCAGGTTTTATGAATTTGCTGGGGCTGGGCATTTACATCAATTTATACGCGGTCAAGAAATAAAACACGTCTTGCCTTCAAACAGAGGTTTAAAAAAATCTTATGCTAACTGTCGTTATTTTAACCAAAAATGAGGAAGCGAACCTGCCGCGTTGTCTCTCGGCTATCCCCGAGCGCTATCCCATCGTCATTGTCGATTCGGGCAGTACCGATAATACCGTTGCCGTCGCCGAAAACCGGGGTTGCCGAATAGTGACCAATCCGTGGCCCGGTTTTGCCGAACAGCGCAACTTTGCGATCAAGCAATGCGCCATCGAGACGCCGTGGCTGTTGTTTGTCGATGCCGACGAAATCTATCCCGAAACATTTTATGATTGGTTTGAAGCCCAAATGGCGGATTCCGATGCTATCGATGTACTGATGGTGCCGTCGATACTGTATTTGCGCGGTAAGCGCCTGAACCACGCGCCCGGCTATCCCATTTATCACCCAAGACTGGTGCGCCGCGAAAC
>SCST01000851.1 GCA_004299465.1 Methylovulum sp.
GAAGCGTATTAGATTACCTGCGAAACCGTCAAGCAGAATTTAGTATTGTGTCCCCGGAATTCACTTTTACTTTAGCGAAATCAGCCGTCAAGCAGAATTTAGTATTGTGTCCCCGGAATCAAGACAAGTCGGCGGATATAGAAGGGTTGAAGCTGCGTGGCCGGATCCACTGTGACCCTGATGATACGCTCGGGGCACGTCGCCGCCATCTCTTCAATCTCCACCCCGCCGGTACCGCTGGCCATGATGACGGGCTGTGCCGCCCTGTGATCCAGAACGATCCCAGCGTAGAGTTCGCGACTGATGGTCACCTGTTCCTCTACCAGGACCCTCTTGACCACTCTCCCTTCAGGGCCGGTCTGATGCGTGACCAGGCGGGAGCCGATGAGCCGTTCTGCCACCGCTTCCGCCTCCTGCGGTGACGACACCAGCGCGACCCCTCCAGCCTTGCTACGGCCGCCTGCATGAATCTGAGCCTTCAGCACGACGGCGCCGCTAAGCCGCGCTCGGCAGCATCTCTGGCCTCAAGGGGCGTTGTGACGACCTCCCCCTTGGGAACGGGCACCCCGTAGGCGCCAAGGATCGTCTTTGCCTGAAACTCATGGATCTTCATGGTTTACCTTCGCTGCAACCCTTTTACTGATTCGTTCCGCTTCTACCACGCACACCACCGGTGTTTACAGCCTACCGAGGAAGCCCAGAGGGGGGTCGGTGGCAAAAAGAAACCGCACCAACGGCCGCCCAAGATCGACAGGAAGCATTGGAAGCGGGACCCGAGAAGGTAAGACAATGAACGAGACCGTCAAGGGGTTGCAATCAGAATGTAGAGCTGTATGACGTTTTCGGATGACGAACTGATACCATAGTGCAGATAGCTTCGTCAAGTCTCACGGCATGGGACTAAGCTGCAACCTTTGGTCGCCGTCAGGTTACGCGGCAGGTTAGACGGAAATGGTCAGAGGCTCAGAACCGCCTTCGCCGTGTTCCGGGCGATCTGCTAAACGTTGCGGCTCACGCGCGCGACTTGCTGCGTCGCAGTGCAGCCGCTGGTCAGGGCGCAGCTTTAAGGTGCGAACATTTCCTGTATGACCGCAAGTACGTCCGAGGCCGTTTTCTGGCTTATGCTTCCCAATTTCTGCACGAGGCGCACTGAATCAACAGTCCGAAGTTGGTCCAAAACGATTTGGCCCGTCTTGCCCTTGAACCTGCAAGGAACCCTCGTGGGATAGGCTCGCCCCTTTGTCGTCATAGGGGCTACGATCACCGTGCGGATGTGATGATTCATCTCGTCTGGTGAGACGATCAGGCACGGACGCACCTTCTTGATCTCGTGGCCAACCGTCGGGTCCAAATTCACAAGGTAGACCTCAAAACGGTTTACTGCCATTCCCACTCATCTTTTTCCCAC
>SCST01000852.1 GCA_004299465.1 Methylovulum sp.
GATGGGAAATCCTGAGATGCTGTAAGCCCTTGATCAATATCAAGGCCCATGTCGCTACGGAAAAACCGATCAAAGCCCAAAGCGTGCCATCAACAATGGCTGTAGATGTAATATCCGACATTTAAATATCCTCAGTTTTGTAAATTAAAAGCAATCGGTACCGTTACCCAGCCCGCGATAGGCGTCTTGCCGCGCATCGCAGGCACGAACGACCATTGTTTGACGGTCCTGACGGCCGCATCATCCAGTATCGTATGACCGCTGGATTTGCTGACGGTGACGCTGTCGGGTTTACCGTCAGGCTGGACATGCACCTTCATCAACACTTTCCCTTCCAGGCCTCTATCCATAGCGGCTTCGGGATATTCCGGGGAGGGGTTGTTCAGGTAATCGGCGCCCGCCTTCGGTTCAGTCACTTTTTCCACCACCGGCGGCGGTGCCGGCTGTACAACGGGAGCCGCCGGCGTTACCGGAGCCTTGGACTCGGCTACCTGGACAGGCTGCTGGACGGGCGGCGGTTCGACGCGTTTCTCAACCGGTTTGGGTTTTAGTCTAGGCTTAGGCTTGAGCGGCACCGCTTTCGGCACGGGTTTAGCTTGGGTTTGTACTTTTGGCGGCGGGGGCGGCTGAATGACCGGTTTCGGCTGCGGCCGAACTAAATTAATTTGTACCTTAGGCGGCGTCTTGACCGGTTCGATAATCTCCTGCTCGACATCGGCCTGCTTGAAGCGATCGACAATCGAAACATGTACCACGATTGACAACACACCAAGGATTAAATAATCCAGCAGTTTTCTATCGTCTTGTTCAGTCCCGCTTTTAAAGCGGCTCAGGACAAAACCACTTTCCCCCACCGGCAGTGACTCGGCGTTGGCGGCCGGCTTGAAAGAAAGTACTTTTGCGGCGTTAATCCCTTTTGGCGCTACGATGTCTGATTCAACACGCTGAAAATTCAATAGAGGACTATTCATACGACTCACCCGGTTCATTAAAGTAATGGTTGGCTGGAAGCGGCTAAGCCACACCGCATGCAGACTGTTCTTATCGACTTTAAAGCTGATAGAGCACGATGCATGCCACACCACAAAATAACCGGATTTCTAAAAATAAAACATTAAAATACAATTAGTTATAAAAAATAAACAGCAATTAACCCGCCTTAACCCGGCTATCGCAGCCTGTGTTCTTAGCAGCACGTTGTTTATTGCCTGCTTCTTCAGAAACACCCTGAGCCGCTGATAATTCAATAAGATGCAAGCAAATATTTTCAGCAGGGCAGTGCTCCGTCCACAAAAAGCACGAAAACATTAAAAGCGATACCGGATGCAGACCCATACGCATCAAGCTACTCCCATCTGCTGACTCAAAAAGCGTTGAAGTTTTTGCAAAAGTCTTTTCCCACCGTAGGGCGCGCTATGTGCGCCATCGGCGGCTCGGTACCGGAACAGGCGCGCGCGGCGCGCCCTACGTTTCGCGTGACCATTAGGCG
>SCST01000854.1 GCA_004299465.1 Methylovulum sp.
CAACCCTAAAAAATTCACGACTATCGGAGATGCTAATTCTTCGAGCCATCTGAGTATCTTCATCCTATCTAATATAAATAGCGCTAAGGTACCGAGCACAAATAATGGTACAGCCTCTTTAAGATACCATTCAATCCTGCTGAGCGTTTTCATTATAATATTCCCTATGCTCGGTAACCTCATCGGTGGCAGTTCCATAAAAAAGTCTGATTTTTCTCCAGGAACTAATCTTGATGCAAGATATCCTGAGAGGATGAGGACCAGGGTTATACTGCCTGCCCACCATAATGCTGCCCGCATAGGAAGGGAGCTCAACATACCGAATATGACGCCGAGCTGTGCAGAACAGGGTATTGTCAGTGCAATAAGAAATGTTGCAATGACCCTTTCCCTTTTTGTCTCGAGTATCCTTGTTGTCATTATAGCCATCGTGCAGCAACCGAGGCCGAGGACCATGGGTAAGATAGCCTTGCCATTCAGGCCAAGAAACCTGAATACCTTGTTTGAAATCACGGCAAGCCTTGGAAGGTAGCCGCTGTCTTCGAGGAAACCAAATGCCAGGAAAAATGTAGCTGTTATGGGAAGTATGATGCCCACAGCATAAGTTAATGCCATGGTGAATATACCGTACTGGCCTACAAGCATATCCTGTATAAATACCACAGGTATGATAACCTTTATAGCCTTTTCTATCGCAGGGTTAAGATACCTGTTGAATATAACCTTTTCGAGAAAATCAACAAAGATACCTGCCCCCAGTCTTCCCACAACCTCATAGAAACCCAGAAGGAATAGTAACAGGAATGGAATTCCAAACACAGGGTGTATTGTCCATTTACCAAGTCTCTGTAAAAGGAATCCGGACTCAGGAGTGCCTTTTTCAAGAACCTGTTTGCGTATCTCCTCTGCAAGTTTTATCCTGTTTCGACTTATTTTATGTGACATGGGTTCTTTAAAATTTGACTGTGCTTCATCCCTTAGCTCTTCTATTTTCCTGATAGCATCAGGCTTTAAGTTTACAATAAGCCAATCTTTGAAGGTCTCATCACCTGAAAGAATCATCAATGCTATTGATCGCTTTGAGATATTTGACTCAGGGAGAAGTTGAGATATATTTTTTGCGTAACC
>SCST01000853.1 GCA_004299465.1 Methylovulum sp.
CCTTAACCAGCGACGGGTAGTGTTCCCGGCATCCGGCCAGCCACTGCGCTGTATCGACAGCCTTCAAAATGCCCGGATTGACCGTTTTCAGCATCGCCATTTGCCGCACCGGCCCCGCCAACAAGGCGTTGACCGCCGCGATGCCCTCTTCCGGCGTGATCGAGCCCAGGCCTGCTTGCTGCATGCGCTGCTGGTATTCCGGCGACGCGACGATGCCGACCGTGCCCCAATAGCCCCAGTTGATAATCCTGACCGCATACGGGCTATGCTGCGCAAGCTTGTGCGCGAACGCATCTTTAAACGTCGAACCCGCCGCATAATTGCTTTGCCCGGCGACCTTGCCGAACGCGACGACGGACGAGAAAAACAGCATGAAATCGAGCGGTTCGGCGCCGAACACCTCCGCCAGGTTAACGCTGGTATCGACCTTGGCGGCCAGTCCGGCCTGGAAACCGGCCTCGTCCATGCCCGCAAGGCCCTGGTCTTTCAACACAATCGCCGAATGCACGACGCCCTGGATAGCCGGATGATCGCGCTTGATGTCAAGATACGCCTGCCGCAAAGCCGCAAGATCGGTCGCATCGGCGGCGATATAACGCGGCGCATCGCCCAAGGCCGCCAGTTCGTCGAGCTTGGCTTGAATACCGGCGTCTTTTGCGCGGCGGCCTATCCAGATGATTTGCGCCCGGTAATGTTCGATCAGGTGCCGGCTCCACGCCGCGCCTATGCCGCCCGCACCGCCGATCACGACATAAACGCCGCGGTAGCGGTAAGGCGGGCGCTGGTCCGTTGCGCATGGCCCGGCTTGTCTTACCGGCACCAAGGCCTGCCGGTACCATTCGCCGTTGCGGTAAGCCAGCGCATTGCCGTCAGGCTCGGCGGCCAGATTGAACAAATCGACGGCCGGCATATCATCCAGGTCGAATAAACGCAACGTCCAATGCGGGTATTCTTTCGCCAGGCTGCCGACCAGGCCGTGCACGGCGGCATGTGTAGGATCGAGTTCATCGCCGGGCCGCACCGCTTGCGCCATCGTCGTGACCAAAGTCCAGCACAGTGGCTTTTCGCCGTAGCCTGATGCCAGCAAGGCCTTGATAATCCTGAACACCTGCAATACGCCGTGCTGTTGCGCCCGGATCATGTCGTCATCGGCTTCGGGCGCAATCCATACCAGGTGCGTCAACTCTTGATAGGCATTCAAGCTGTCGGCTATTGCCTGAGCAGAACCGTCCTCCGGCAAGTCCAGCGTTTTCGCCTCTGGATACAGCGCGCGTATCGCCTCATGTTGCGCCGCCGTTCCGCCTATCAGTAATGTCGGCGACGGCAGCGCGGCATCACGCAACAACGCGTCGGCAGGCAATGCATCCCAAACCGGCGCGAGCATCAGTTCCTCGGCCTCCGCGTGGCTGTCCGCCAATGCCAGTGACATGAAGCCTTTGATGCT
>SCST01000150.1 GCA_004299465.1 Methylovulum sp.
CCGTCTGCTCAGGAGGTAACTGCAATAAAACATCGACAACCGATAAGCGATACCATAGATAAGCGTTGGCTGGCGAGCGGGATAAGGATTGTTCCATGCTGTTTTTTGCCAATTTTAACGAATTTACACGAGCCTCTTCAGATAGGTCTTCTTTTTGCGCCTGATACAGAAACAGCACGTTCAGCCCTTCCCAATAATGCGGATTATCATCAAGTGAAATAGTGGCCTGTGCGGTTTCGATCGCCTGATCAAGCTTTTCATCATCCAGGCTTTCTTTGCTATTGATTCTATCAATCACAAAATCAACAGGAAAGTAGTTTAACGCAGCCCTTACGCGAGGCAGGGCCACAAAAAACAACGCGACACTAACGAGCAAGATCAATAAGGCAAACGATTTGTTAAGCACAATGAATTTCTCTGGAATAGCTGTCATCTGCGATCAATTGGTATAATACTGTCCATATTTGCTGTAATTATAATAATAACCCGACTCACCGTAACTATAACTGCTGTACTCTTTCAAGTTGACTTGTTGCAGCACAATACCGGCCACATTAGGACTTGCTTTAAGCAGTTGCTCAAGCCCTGCCTTCACGACCTGCCTGGGTGTTTTGTCCCAGGCTACGACATAAATGCATTTATCAACTAGGGAAGCCAACACGCGGGCATCGGTAACCGCCATAACCGGCGGCGTATCAATAACAATCAGGTCAAATCGCTCTTTCAATTCCTGCAACAAGAGTTCCATTTTATGTGAGGAAAAAATATCTACCGGATTAACATAATCGGCCTGACCTTTAGGCATAAGGTATAACTCTGACTGTTCATCCTTAAAGATAAAATCAGTATATTTGCCATCATGAGACATGATCAAATCAGTCAGGCCTTTTGATTTTTCCGATACATTTAATTTCTTTTCGATAGTAGGTCGCCTGAAATCGGCATCAATAACAATAACTTTCTGACCGGAAATGGCCGCGCTCCGCCCCAGGCATAACACCAGGGTACTTTTGCCTTCAGAGGGAATCGACGACGTTACCATAATGGATTTAACGGCTTTGTCAGGATCCGAGAGCATCAACGACACGCGCAAAGAACTGAGCGACTCGCTTAAGCTGGAATGAGGTTTCTCCAAAACATAGGCGATAGGATCTGTTTTCTTATCGATAGTGGGCAACAGGGCAATCGCAGGTATACCGAGAAAACGCTCAATTTCTTCCGGCGTTCTAAGCCCCGGATGGAGCATTTCAATAATAAAGATAACGGCTGTGCCGATTATCGAGGCCAATACCGCAATCAGCATCAGCATCATATTTTTCTTGGGGAAAGAAGGGGTAACAGGCACTTCAGCCGCAGAAATAACCCTGGCATCGGCTTCTTCCATACCTTGCGTCGATGAGGTTTCTTTAAAACGGTTTAAAAAAGTTTCAAATAATACCCTGTTTGCATTGGCTTCGCGCTCCAAGGCCCTTAATTGCACCTCTTCCTTTCGATGCGCTCCCGATTTGCTTTCACTGGCGCTTAAGCTGCTTTGTAAGCTGGCTTCACGCGTACTGGCAATAGTTAATTCATTTTTAAGGCCTGCCGCTATTTTGGTAATTTCACTTTTAATTTTGCCTCTAAGGTCGAGAATTTCAGCGTTTATGCGTATTAATTTCGGATGTTTAGCACCCAATTCAACAGACATTTCGGAAACCTTACGAGCCAACTCAGCCTCCTGCTCCCTCAGGCTTTGAATTAACGTGGAAGATAACACTTCGCTGGCGGTTTCTATATCAGTTCCGCTACGCAGCAACTGATTAACCTGGGCTAAACGGGCAGCCTTTTCAGCTTTTTCAGCCTTGGCGATAATCAATTGGCTGTTGATTTCAGATAACTGTTCGCCTACAAGACCCGATTCATCTTTACCCTTGCTCAAGCCGTATTGGTTTCTATACATTTCAACCGCTTTTTCAGAGCTTTCAACTTTAGCACGCAATCCTGCCAGTTGCTCGTTGAGCCAGGATGTGGCCTTCTGCGTAGCCTCAAATTTGGCCTCTAACTGCCCTATGATATAGCTTTCAGCATGAGTATTCGCAATTTGCGCGGCTAGCTTGGGGTCAGTCGATTCAAATGTGATACTAATAACCTGCGATCCCCTGACAGGTGCCGCTTTTAATTTTCCAAGATAGATGTTTGTCGCACTAGCCACCAGGCGTTCTTGCTGTTCCTCTTTAGTTAAAATTTCTTTATCTCCAGCCAAGCCAAGAGACTCTTTAAGGTCATCAGAAAGCCAGTTGCTCGGACCTAAGTCAGCAAAAAAACCTTTTTCCTTAAGCTCAGGATTAAACTCCTCCAGGCGCAATAAATTTAGTTTGGTAATAATTTTTTTTGCCAAACCTTTAGACGTTAATACTTCCGTTTCGCTTTTAACGGCGCTGTCTGTGCTTAGATTGCCGCTTAACACGGCTTCAACGTCGACTACTTTGGCTTTGTCCGTACCAACCAGAATTTTTGTCTCGGTTGTAAATTTCGGCGTCAACTGAAACAAAATAATTCCGCCAGAAATAACAACAAAAACAAAAACAGCGATAAACAGGTGCCGCCGTAACCAGAAAATGTGCAAAATATGGCTGAGTGATATATTTTCCTCATCCTGAAGAGAGGCGTCGCTGTAGTTAAGTGCAGAAGGATTGTTGGTTTGTGACATAGCTATTTCCATGTGTAGCAGATTAGTTTCGTTATTTTAACGCTGGTTTCCAGGCTTCAGTGTTGCCTCCGGTCTTTGATAGAGTAGCGTATCTTCCTGCTATACCTTGCACAGTCATGTTTACGGTTTTTACAATCTTTCGTAGGGTAGGCATCGCGTACCTTTATAGAATTATAATAAAAATCAACACAAAAGGTACTCGATGCTTATCTACATAAAAAACCGAAAACTTGACCGTTCAGAGTGCATGTTCCCAATCAGGGCTTGAAAACATAACAAATAGGATAAATTAAAACATCCGCTCATCAACCCGAATAATATCACCCGGCATAACCTGCATATCCATTTTAGTTTTAACTTCTTGTTGCGTAGGGTCGTTACCATGAATCACATAAACAAAATCCTCTTTAGCCCTGTAAGTAAAACCGCCTGCAATAGCAACCGCATTAAGATAAGTCATGCCGCTAACATAAGGATAGGAATCGGGTTTCTCTACCTCGCCTAGAATGTAAAAAGGCCGGTAATTTAAAACCTGGATACTGATTTGTGGATTTACCAGATAATCTGGACTCAATGCGTCTTTTAACTTGTTTTCAAGCTCTTCCAATGTCAAATTTTTAGCGGCGATGGTACCGACGAGGGGCAGCGAAAAATTCCCCGCCCCATCGATGGTATATTCACCGTTTAAATCTTCCTGGTTGAAAATTGTAATTTTCAACTTATCACCGCTACCCAGCCGATACGAAGCATTTTTATCGTCATCAGCAAATACCGGAAAAGAAAACAGACTACAAATGAGCAAATATAAAACCCATGATGAAAGAAAATAATTAGATAGTTTCACTTGATTTTACCGTGCATATTTTTAGGTTACTAAATAAAAAGCCAGCCTGTATTCTGGGTCAAACGAATATATCATCGCGAATTCAATTCACAAATGCAACACTCAGCATTTAGCAGGGTTTCATTTTTATGAGAATATTTTCCATCTGCCAGTCCAGCTAATAACGATGTAAATCTTCAATAAATACACTAACACACTGATAGCTTCCCGTTAGTAACAAATTGACTTTTTTGCTTACCTTAGCATAGAATGAACCGACAGTCGGATGGATATAGCCTAGATCTTTTTAGATTAATACCCTGTAATCGAATCGCTTATATGCGCTGACGGTCAGATTGACCTGCTAAATGATCCTGTCTTAATTTTTTAAGTCAAATTTCTTCAATCTTACTTTAAAGGCTCATATTATGAACATTTTAAAAAGCTCAATACTCGCAGTGGCGCTACTAGCCAGTGCTCCATTGACATACGCCACCATCGGTGAAGATCAACAAGCCGTGGTTGATGGCGTCAATACATTATCATTTGATGACGCAGTTGCCTATGCCAAAGACCACCCTGCACTCGCAGATCGTATTACCGCAAGATTCGCAACCTTGCATCCAATACTTGCTCTCAAAATTTCCGGCGCAGTAGCCAAGGAATTACCAAGGAAAGCGGTGGACATTGCCGGCGAAGTGGCGGCCGCATTACCGGACAAAGCAGCTGGTATCGCAAGCACAGTAGCTAATGAATCGCCGTTGAAAGCAGTTGCTATCGCCCTCGCAGTAACTAAATCGGCACCATCCCAAAGAGATGCAATTGTTAGAGCAACCGCTCAAATCGTACCAACTAAAACAGCAAAAATTACTAATGCAGTACAACCTACTGTTAACCCGGTCACCGATCTTGATGCAAATATGCTTGCGGTTATCAGAAAATTCTTTCACGCAGACATTATCACTCGCGACCAAAAACAAAGAATGATAGCGCTTATTCACAGAAGGCACGCGGTAAGCCCAAGTTAATTAACCCCCTGCCCATTGTAATATTTTATGAATATTAAATTTCCACTTTTAGTAGCATTGAATTTAATTGTTTTTAATTCCGGCGTTACAATGGGTGTCGAAATAACAAGAGGACAAGGCGTTATTAATAGAGCGAAAACAGACTATACACCCGTCGGCATCAGGGCGGGTGCTTTTAAGCTGTTGCCTACGCTGAGCAGCGAAAATGAATGGAGAGATAATATCTATTCATCGCAATTTAATACTGTAGATGACTTTATATTCCATATAAAACCTGCTCTGGCTATTCAAAGCGATTGGAACAGGCATGCTTTAGCGTTTATTTTAGACAGCGATTTACAATCCTACGCAAGCAGGGATTCGGAAGATAAAGAAAACTATTCTTTTAATCTCAATGGCCAATTTGATGTCTTGAAGAATAGTTTTGCCCATACGAAGCTATTATACGCCAACCAATACGAAGATAGAGGCCAAGCCACATCCGTATTCGGCGACCCCTCGTCGGGTTTTATTGCGTTAAAACCTACCAATTTTCAATCGGTTGAGGCCTCATTAGGCTACGAACATAAAATAAACCGGATTCGGTTTAATCTTGACAATGATACAACCCATCTTCACTACCAAAATGGCATAGCACCGGTTACCTTTGCTATTATTGACAACGATAAAAACCGCAGTCGTTTAAGAAACGAGAGCTCTTTTAGAATTGGCTATGAAATCAATCCTAACTACGAGGCATTCCTTAAGACCAGCTATAATTTTATAGACTATGATTCACAGTTTGGCGCCGATGGCCTTCAGCGTTCTTCCATCGGTTATTCAGGCGTAACCGGCATTGCATTGGATTTGACTGGCAAACTGACCGGCGATGCTTATGTGGGTTATCAACTACAGGATTACAAGGATAGTCAATTAACTACCGTTAGCGGCTTGACCGGTGGATTGGGTTTGAAATGGAGTCCTACAGGCTTGACTAGCGTAAAAACCAATATAGACAGAAGTGTTAACGAAACCATTCAAGGGCTTACATCAGGCGTTTTCAGCACCGCAATGACCGTCGGTGTAGATCATGAGCTGTTGAGAAACATTATACTGAGCGCAAACGGCGGATATACGATTAATGAATATCAAGGCGGTAATGACCGCGTAGAAAATGTTTACAGCGCCGGATTTAGTGCAAAATATTTGGTTAACCGTCATTTTTACCTGGCAAGCGGTTATAGGACTAATACCCGATCAACTAACATAGCTAATACTGATTACGACGCCAATAGCCTCTACTTGACTATTGGCTCACAACTGTAATCATATCCCCCCGTAAGACAGTATTAGTGCTTCAACCCCAGCATACAAGCGCTTATCTTTTTCAGATAAACGATCGATCGTGCATTTCTTACACCTGCTTTTCAAGCTCTGACGGTCACCTTGTTTTTACTTGCTTCCGATAGAATTTAATGTAAAGTGTTTCGAGCTTTAAAGCCCGCGCCGAAATACCAACCATAAAAAAACAGGAAGAATGCATGTCAACTAGAATGAATCTGTGCACCCAGAACAAGCACATTCTGCCGTATGAATCTACACCAGCATTCTTCTGCGCTACCGAAAGCAGAATAATTCCAGAATAAAAACACATGAACGAATCCCCAACCAACCCGTTAGCGGTCGGTATTGTCGGCGGCGGCGCAGCAGGCATGTCATGCGCGCTATGGTTAAAACATTTGGGCTACACACCGCATATTATCGAGCACAACGCAAAACTGGGCGGGCAATT
>SCST01000151.1 GCA_004299465.1 Methylovulum sp.
TAAATCTTGCCGCTGCATTCCTTGCCGAAAAACTCCACCGCCGAGTTTTCCGGCGAAATGCTGCCGACAGCAACGTCAATGAATGGGCCATCCCGGTGGGAACTGTTATTGTGCAGGTAGCGCGCATACAACTCCTTGCCGACACCAGCCTCACCGACGAACAGCACGCGCGCGTCATGCTGCGCCAGCCGTTTTAACTGGTCTTTTATCCTCGCGACGGTAGCGCTCCTGCCGACCGGCTCTATATCGGCAATCGACTGCGGCCTGAGTCCGGCATTTTCCAGTTGCAGAGTGCCGGCTTCCAATGCGCGCTCGACGATGAGCAGTAATTTAGCCAGCGACAAGGGTTTTTCGAGAAAATCATAAGCGCCGAGGCGCGTTGCTTCAACAGCCGTTTCCACCGAGCCGTGCCCCGACATCATGATAACGGGACAGAGCATCGCATCTTCTGCAACCCACTCTTTCAACAGCGTAATGCCATCGGTATCAGGCATCCAGATATCGAGCAGGATCAGGTCGGGGCGGGTCAATTTTTTTAATTCGCGGGCAGTAACGGCATTTTCCGCCATCGCGACCTGATAGCCTTCATCTTCGAGAATTTCGCTGACCAAGCGGCGAATATCGGGCTCATCGTCTACGACCAAAAGTCGTTGTTTGTATGTATTCATCATTATTATCGTCGCTTAAACATTACATGCGGGAAGCTGGAGTATAAACCCGGCCCCGGCTTTGTCGCATCGGTTCTCTTGGCAACTGCTCCGGCGTTGCTCCTTGTGCCCCAGCGGGTATTCCTCCTGCACCCCCGGCAGTCGACGGCTAGTATCGACCCATATGGCGCCGCCATGTTCTTCAATTATTTTTTTTACAATGGCCAGCCCCAAACCGGTTCCTTTGGCTTTGGTTGTGACATAGGGTTCAAAAATTTTTTCCAGATGTTCGTCTTTAATGCCGGGACCGTCATCATGTAATGCAATTTCGATGAAATCAGTGTCATTTTTCTGCACCCGATGCAGCTTGATTTCAATCAGGCCCTTTGATTCTATCGCTTCCAACGCATTCTTAATCAGGTTATGCAGCACTTGCCGGATACTGACCGGGTCGCCGTTAATCATCAATGGGCCAGGCTCATAATCGGCTTTAAACTCCACGCCTGACCTTAAGACATAAAGCGCCAGCACTTCCTGGACCAATGCCGATAAATCAATCATGACGGATTGTTTCTTGGAGGGTTTGGCGTATTCCGAAAAGTCATCGACCATTTCTTTCATCGCTTCAACCTGCTGGACGATGGTCTTCGTTGAGCGTTGCAGGATGCTCGCATCCGCGGCATCGAGCTTGTCGGCCAGTTTATGCTGCAAACGTTCCGCCGAGAGCTGGATGGGCGTCAGCGGGTTCTTGATTTCATGCGCGAGGCGTCTTGCGACTTCGCCCCAGGCGGCATTTTTCTGCGCCTGGATTAAATCGGTGACATCGTCGAAAACCACAACGGCGCCGACGCGCAAACCGTCCTGTGAAAACAGCGGCGTGCCCCGGCACAACAACTCCTGGCGACCGTTAGGACCCAAAAAAGCGATGCGCTGCTCCCAAATGTCATCGGCCTGCTCCAGCAAACGCTGGATGGATTTGAGTGGTTCGGCCAGCTCAGTGGAACTCTCGGCCAATTGCGGCAAGGTGCGCCCGATAAAATAGTTGACCTGGATGCGGAAAATCCGGTAAGCGGCCTGGTTGGCCGTGCGAATCTTGTATACCGCATCAAAGCTAATGACGCCTGCCGTCAAGTTTGCCAGGATGGTTTCCAGGTAGGCGCGCTGGTTTTCTATTTCAAAACCCGCCAGCCTTGACTCATTCCTCGCCCTGGCAATGCGCTGCGTCATTTCATTGAAAGATTCCACCAGGAAGCCCAGGTCATCCTGCGCGATAACCGGCACCAACTGGTCATAATGCCCTGAAGCCACCGCTTGCGTGCCTTTAACCAATTCTTTTACCGGCGCGACGATGTGGCGGATGCTGATGAATGCAACCCAGATCGCCGCCAGTAAACTCATTAACAAAACCAGCGACAAGGCCAGCGAGAAACTCATTTTTAATGAGTGCCTTAAAAAATTCATCTCCTGGTAACGCACGAACGCGAATTCCACGGAATCGGCCAAATCGGCAATCCTTACCGGCACCGGATACAAGGCCTGCAAATAATGCGGCTCCTCTGCCTTAACGGGGACTATCGCGCGTATCATCAGCTCGTTTTCATGGACCGGGGTCAGCGCCACATAGTCTTTGTTCTGCCGCAACTGCAACCAGGCATGTTCGTCAGGCAGGCTGGGTAAAATATCGCTGGGGTTAATGCTGCTGGAGGCGATGATTTTCCCAGGGCGTGAAAACAAGGTCATTTCCGACGCACCCGAAAGTTCGCGCAGGTTTTCTATTTCCAGCGTGACCAAGTTGGCCGAGGTCGCTTCCAGCGTTGCCGCCAATTGCTGCGTTTGTTTCAAGTGCCAGCGCATACGCTGGTCCAGCGAGGCCTGGCTGAGCTCCAACGCATCTTCCATCGCACGGTCTATTTCGACATTAAACCAGCTGTCGATGCCCTGATGTAAAAATTGCATCGAAAAATAAAACACAATCGCGGCCGGCGCCAAGGCCAGGACAACGAACAACGACATCATGCGGATGGTAAGCTTGGAACCTGCTTCGCGTTTTTTTAATTGCCGCGTCAACGCAACGATATTGGCGCCGACCAGGCCCAGCAATATCACCGTACCCAAGGCATTGACCAGCAACAACCAGGAATATATCTCGCCCAATTCCGACGATTCCTGCGTCGCGGAGCTCATTAACTGCAATGACAGCAGAATTAAGCCGAACAGGATTAAAACATACAGGTTAATAGGCGGCTTTATCGTTTCAGGGGCCATGTCGTCCAGCTGCTGGATAAATACCATTGTTGATTGATATAAGCGACCGGGCGTAGCGGCAAAGGCAATGCATCGCGATCGAAATAAACCTTGACTTCGGCCACGGCAGCATTTTCCGGCGCAACGGCGTCTTTGTTAATGAGCGGCAAATCCCGCAATCTCGACATCGCATCCAGCGCCGCAGATAGCGTCGAAAAATTATGCACGGCATCGTTGTTTTCGTTCCTGACGCGGTACATATTTAATAAAGCGTGATATTGCAGCCGGTAACGCAGTGCGGTTTCAACCAGCGTGTTATCCCAGAAGAAATCACGGGGCTGCCGGATTTTAATGCGCACAGCCCAGAATAAAGGTACGCCGTTTTGCAAGGCATCCAGTGCCTTCGGACTCAGCCGGTAATCGATGTCGGCGGATAACACATACCAACCGTTTTGTACCGTGATGTCGGCAGTTTTGACTTCGGCCGAATAATTTTCGGCCTGGGCAAGCAGCGGCGAGAGCCCTGCCAAAAGCCATAGAAAAAGACAGGGCAAAAGCCGGGC
>SCST01000796.1 GCA_004299465.1 Methylovulum sp.
CATAGTGACAGCTTCGATCAGTTGGTGATGTTTGCCAACTTCAGCAACGCCCTCGGCAATGCCTTCGCCTTTGAGCAACCGATCCGAATCTCCATGACCGGGACCGGACAATCGATCTTCGATCTTAGCTCGTTCTTCGGCAGTTCCGGAAGGCTTCACAGCCTGCTGAATATGAACAGACTGTCGGTCTACCCTGATGATCTCGCCTGTTTGGCAAACCCGAATTGCCGCCTGCCCGGTAATAACGACTCCACATTGACACTTATGGGCCAAGAGGCAGGCCACCAGTGGTTGGCGTTCCTGCAGTTCGACGACGGCGGAGTCAGCAGCGACCTTCTCCTGGGGAGGGATTTGGCGCATTGGAGTTTCTTCTTTGATAGCGATGCCTCGGACATGGAAGGCAACAATTGGGTCGATAACGCCAACGGAACCTTCACCTCGAATGAGTTAACCATCCGGTATAGTCCCTTGGATCAGTATGCGATGGGTCTTCGGTCAGCCAGCGAGGTCCCGAGTTTCTTTTTCATCAGGAATCCTATAGGAACAACAAGAACCCGGAGCAGCCCGCCTGAAATGGGTGTGACTGTCAGCGGCACCAGACAAGATGTCTCTATTTCTCAGATTACAGCCATCGAAGGAGTTCGGCCGCCTGGCTTTACCGGCGTCAACCCGACAACCGTCTGGCACCAAGCGTTCATTCTATTGGTCAGGGCCGGTACGACACCCTCGTCGACCGACCTGAGCAAAATCGAAACTATTCGCTCAAACTGGGTCCCCTACTTTGCGAACGCAGTGAGTGGAAGGGGCTCTATTTCTACTAGCTTAGGCACTACACCGTCGACGGCTGCCGCTGCGCTCAACGGCTCAACCTTCCGCACGGGTCAGACGATCACCTATCAGGCCACACTGACCTCGGGCTCCACACCGACTCAGATGGATATCTATCTCGGAGCTCTCCTACCTGACAGCATCACGTTCCTCTCGCTGGTGCAGGGGTCCGGTGGGGTCATCTCGTTCACCCTCGATTCTACTCCCATCTCCTTCCTCTCAAACGTGATGCTCACCGCGGACCTCGTGGTCCCGTTTTCATACACGTTCACGGGTCTTGAACCGGTCGGCACCTATTTTACCTATGCGGGGCTGGCGGTCGCAGGCAGTAATCCCCTGCAGTCCTCGAATCAATTGAGCCTAGGGGTCCAGACTTTCCAGTTCATGCCGTGAATCAATCACGGTCCCGATCTCCCTTCGAGCATGATTCGCGCCTCCTAGTTAGCGGGTCTGCCTCAGACTCCGGAATGTCTGATCGCGAGTTAAGTATATTTTTAACCTTGACAGGGTGGGGGTCGCTTTATAGGCTTTGTCACGATATGTAGACTGGTCATAAGTTGAGTAGGCCACAGAAGCGTGTGCATAGAAGCCTCAGTTTGCTCACATAACACAAGCTCAGTACCCATGGAGCCCCTCATCGGTCCCGTTTTCCGCAACGATAGTTAGATTATGAAGGGCAGGTTTGTGTTTTTATCGAGAAGTCAGTGCTGCGCAATAGGCGACGGTGAGCGCTCCCAATGAGGCATCGCTTCACTATATTTTTCATTCGCTGGACGGCAATGCTGCTGCCACTGTTCTCGGTTTCGTTCGCATCTGCTCTCCCCAACCTGACGCCCTATCAGCCCTCGGGCTGGTCGGACAAGATCGTAGTCTCCAACACTACCGGGACCAATACTGACAGCAGCCTGACTTCCATCGATACCCTGTATGTGGACTGGGCG
>SCST01000855.1 GCA_004299465.1 Methylovulum sp.
CTCGCTTCTTTCGAAACCAATGCGATAACAACGATCAATAACACGCGCTATATCCCGAAATCATTGGCGGAAAACGGCAGCATCAACCTGAGCCGCCATAACATAGCGAAAATCCGCGGCCAACTGTTTTTGACCAAAAGCGATATCATCCTGAATTACGACTTGCTCGACACGCCTGATTTCTTTTGGGAATATCCCGAATATGAAACCTTTTACAGTATTGCGGCAAAATATCTCGAAGTAGCGCCCCGCACCGAGGTGCTGTCAAAAAAACTGGAAACCATCCACGAATTATTTGAAATGTTGGCCGACGAGCAAAAACACCGGCACTCATCGATACTCGAGCTCATTATTATCGGGCTGATTGCGTTTGAAATCGGCATGACGATAGTCGGCAAACTGTTCTGAAAACCACTCATCATGCTCAGCTACCGACACGCCTTCCATGCCGGCAATTTTGCCGATGTTTTAAAGCATCTCATCTTAATCCGGACCATTAGCTACTTAAGCCAAAAAGACAAGGCGTTTTGCTATATCGATACGCATGCCGGGCCTGGCGATTATGCGCTGAACGGCAATTATGCGTTAAAAAACCGTGAATTTGAAAACGGCATCGCCAAGTTATGGCAACGCCATGACTTGCCGGAAAGTGTTGCCGATTATGTCAAGCTCATCAAGGGCTTTAACCCTTCCGCCAGGCTCAACCGTTATCCGGGTTCACCGCTTATTGCAAAACACCTGCTGCGGCAGCACGACCGTTTATTGTTATGCGAGCTGCATTCGACGGAAATAAACGCGCTCAACAAAGCCGTCAATAAAGACAAACGCGTCACAGTGTTCCATGCCGACGGTTTAAAACAAGCCTTAGGCTTATTGCCGCCCAGCGAACGGCGAGGACTGGTGTTAATCGACCCGTCGTATGAAATGAAGAGCGATTACGCGCAGGCAACAGAGACCCTGGTAAAAATGACCCAACGCTTTGCGACAGGCACTTACGCGCTGTGGTATCCGGTTGTGGAACGCCATCGCAACCAAGTGATGGAACAGGCCCTGCAAACAAGCGGCATAAAAAACGTGCAGCTCTTTGAATTAGGTATAGAAGCGGATACCGATGGGCACGGCATGACCGCCTGCGGTATGATTGTGATCAATCCACCGTGGACCCTGGCCTCCGAAATGCAACGTGCTTTACCGTGGCTAGCCGAGGTCCTGGGTCCTGGCGGTACAGGTTTTTACCGGATACAGACTTTAGTCGGCGAATAATGGTAACTACTCAGCTCCTTGCCAAGTTACCTGAAGTTATACTCGCTCTTTGGCCTGTGTAGGGCGCGCCGCGCGCGCCTTCTCCGATACTTGGGGCAACGTGCCAATCCGTTGG
>SCST01000152.1 GCA_004299465.1 Methylovulum sp.
ATGCCGTTGAAATCCATCGGCGCGGCGAGACCGACATAGCTTTGATAATCGGTCACTTCATTGACGGTGGCAAGATAACGGCCCAACGCGCCGGCGACTTCATCGGTTTGCTCCAAGGTCGAACCTTCCGGCATGTCGATGACCAACTGCAACTCGTTTTTATTATCGAACGGCAAGAGTTTCAACGGCACGGCGCGCGTCACGGCCAGCATCGCCGAGCCGATAAACGCAATCATCACGAGGCCTAAAAACAGCCGCGCGCGATTAGGCGTCGCAATCAGCGGGGCCAGCGTCGCGCGGTAGATGCGATAGCTGAAGCTGTTTTTCAGTTCGAACGGCGCGCCATGGTTTTTGCCGTAATCACCTTTCAACAAGCGGTAACTCGCCCACGGCGTCACGGTAAACGCAATAATCAGCGACAGCAGCATCGCCACCGGCACGTTAAACGCCATCGGCGCCATGTACGGACCCATCATGCCGGTGATGAACAACATCGGCACGAACGACAGGATCACGGCAAAGGTCGCGAGTATCGTCGGCGGCCGGACTTCATCGACGGCGCTTAACAAGGCCTGCAGCGGCGGCTCCTTGCGCAGTTTGTAATGCCGGTGGATGTTTTCGACATCGACGATCGGGTCGTCGACCAACAAACCCAGCGATAAGATCAATGCGAATAAGGTCACGCGATTGATCGTGTAACCGAAAATCAAATCGGCCAGCAAGGTCACGGCAAAGGTCATCGGCACGGCCAGCGAGACGATCAACGACTCCTTGAAACCGAGCGCCAAAGCCAGCAACACGATGATGGTCACGACGGCGATACCTAAATGCTTGACCAGCTCGTTGACTTTATGGTCGGCGGTTTCGCCATAATTGCGCGTGACCGTCATCAGCACATCGTCGGGCACTAAGGTGCCGCGCAGACTTTTCGCGGTTGCCAAAACGGCTTCGGCGACGCCGACCGCATTGCTGCCTTTGCGCTTGGCGATCGCAATCGTTACCATCGGCCGTTCTTCGCCGACTTCAGGCCATGCGCCGACAGTATCACCCAAGCTGCGCATCCGGGCCACCGCCGGGCCGAAACCGATGCGTGTGTAGTGGCGGGTGTCTTCGGGGCCGTCTTCGACGCGCGCGACATCGCGAAGATGCACCAGGCGGTCGCCCGCGGTTTTTATCACCGTCGCGGCGACTTCTTCCGGCGTTTTAAAGAACGGCCCCGCTTCGAGCAGGAATTCCTTGCCGTCGCGCTCGAAAGCACCGGCCTGCACATTGAAATTGGCCGACGTCAAGGCCTGTTGAAGCTCCTCAAGACTGGTCTCGTGCGCGACCAGTTTGGCGGGATCGGGCATAACGCTCAGCTGCCGTCTGGCCGCACCAACGACCCAGCTGTTGCCGATGTCGGTCGTCGTGCGCATGCGCTCGATCAATTCGTCGGCGATACGTCTGAGCGCCATGTCGTCGTATACCGGCTGCTGCGGCGACAGGGTCAGCGTCACGATCGGCACATCGTCGATCTCGACCGGCTTGACGATCCAGTTCGTGACGCCGGGCGGAATGATGTCCTGGTTCGATTGCAGTTTGTCGCGAGTCTTGATGACGCTGGCTTCGCGGTCTTCACCGACGAAATAACGCACCGTCACAATCGCAAGGCCCGGTTTTGATGCCGAATACACGTATTCGACGCCGTTGATTTGCCTGAGCAACACTTCCAGCGGCGTCGTGACCAGTTTTTCGACTTCCTCGCTGGATGCGCCCGGATATTCGACGAACACATCCATGACCGGCACGATGATTTGCGGGTCTTCCTCGCGCGGCGTCAACACCAGCGCGGCGGCACCGGCCAGCAGCGAAATGATCAAAAACAGCAGCGATAATTGCGAGGTCGTAAACAGCCGGACGATGCTGACGGTAAAGCTGTCTTTTTTCGGTTCACCGTTCATAATTATTGCTCGCCGCCGATCATAATCGTTTCGCCTTCGCGCAGGCCCGACAGCACTTCGACGCTGTCACCCTGCTGTTTGCCAGTGCGGATATGGCGGGTATAGACTTGCCCGCCGTCAACTATCCTGACCGCTTCGAGCTGCCCGTAATGCACCACGGCCGCCACCGGAATCATCAGCGTTTGCAGGCTGTCGGTACAGCTTTGTTCGAGCCAGGCAAACTGGCCGTGCCTAAGGCCCGCCGTTTTCGGCAGCGCGGCTTTAAGCAATTGCGAGCCGGTTTGCCGGTCGATTTCCGGCGCAATTTCATCGATGGTCGCGATCAACTTATCCGGCAAGGGTTCGACACGCACGGCTACCGGCTGGCCGATTTTAATACGGCTGGCGCAACTGCCGGGAACGGCGACTTCCAGGCGCAAGTCGTCGGATTTCAGCACGGTAACAACAGCTTCGCCCGGCATGCCCATATCGCCCGGCTCCTTCATGCGTTCGGCGACCACGCCGTCAAACGGGGCCAGCAACACGGTTTCGCCCAGCGTGGCGCGCATTTGCCCGACCGCGCTCGCCGCCTGGTCGACCGCGGCCTGCGCGCTTTTCGCATTAGCGACGACGGCATCATGGTTCGCGCGCGTCTCGGCCTCTTTTTCGTACAGCTCCCGGCTACGCTTGACATCGGCCTCGGCGCGCGCGGCAACGGCTCTGGCCGCGGCCAGCGCGGCGCCGGCTTCAAGATAGGCCGAGCGCAATTCGCGCTCGTCCAGGCGGGCCAGTACATCGCCTTTTTTGACCTTATCGCCGCTGTTGACCATGATGCCGATAATGCGCGCCGTCAGTTTGGGCGCAATCCTCGCAACGGTGCGGGAATGGATAACGCCCGGCCATGACTGGCGGTTATCGGCTGCCTGCATGCCGACTATCAGCGTTTCGGCGGATGCCGGGACGGGTCTAGCCGCACCGCTGGTCGTGCCGGGGGCTATTTTCTCGCCGCCGCCTATCAAGCCCAGCGCATAAAAAATCATCAACACCAGCGCACAGAGTGCCGCCGCAGGCACCAGCCATTTATGGTTTACGAACAGTTTATAATCGATCATAGCGGTTCCTTACTCCACAGCCCCAGGGCCTTATTCACAGCGGCTTCCGCGCGCAGCGCATCATAACGCGCAGCAACGGCGCGGGATTGCGCTCTATCGCGCGCGACTTCGGTTTCTATATAACGGGTGACCGTTTCGGTACCGGCGATGCGCTGTTCATTAACCAGGCGTAACGCTTCTTCGGCGGAGGCAACCGATGCTTCCGTTACCGTCAGGCGATCCAGCGCATTCTGCAATTTCAGGTACGCCGATTTCAATTCGTCTTCAATAAGCAATTGCACCTGTCTCGCCGAAAGTTTTGCAATCGCCAATGCGGATTCGGCTTTTTTAACGCGCTCACTCGTTGCAAATCCTGAGAAAATGTCGACGCTGACGGCAAGCCCTGCCGTGACATTATCGCGATTAGTCGAATAATCCAGGTCCTTGCTGTCCGAACCGTAGCTGACATAAGCATCCGCTTTCGGTAAATGCGCTCCGCGCGCGGCTTTAAGCCGGTGCTCGGCAATTTCGACCTCCGTGTTGGCCGCCCTGATTTCAGGGCGCTCCGCCATCGCCTGGCCCAGCAATGCGCTAAAAGAAGGTTTTTTATGCGGCATCGTCCACGAAGATGCGTCGGTAATGGCTAATCCGCTGCTACTGTCGATGCCCAGCAAGGTAAGCAGCCCGCTTTCCGCCAGCTCGACAGCACTCGCCGCCTGGATGGCGGTATCGCGCGCTTCGGCTAACTGCACTTCCAGCGACAATACGTCTGACTTGAGCACCGTACCGGCATTAAAGCGCTTGCGGGTCTGGTCCAGCTCGCTTTGCACTGCGGAAATAGAATGTTCGGCTATGTTATGCGCTTCCTTGGCGGCCAGCACTCCGTAAAAAGCCGATGTGACCCATTCGATCAACTGGTTGCGGGCCGCCGATTCCTGCAAAGCCGCCGCCGCCACACCCAATTCGGCGGCTTTGCTGTTCTGCGAATCCTGGCCGCCATTATATAAGGTATAGCTTGCCGTCACTTCCGGCCGGTAATTATCGGTGCCGCCGGGATGGTTAAAATCCATGCCGTTAAAATCAAGCCGGCGTTGCGAAATAATCATGCCGAAAGCACGCGAAGGATTATCGGTATGTTCATAAGACAAACGCGCCTGGAGTTGCGGGTAAAATAAAGCCAACGCTTCCCCCAATTGCGCCTCCGCCTGGGCGATACGCTCATGCATGATTTGCAGGTTAGGATTGTTCTCCAGCGCGATATTGACCGCTTGCCCCAAGGTATATACCGCCTGCTTCCCTGCATCGGGCGGCGCTGCAAGGGCGGTCCCACCCAGCAATAATGTCGCGGCAATAGCGTATTTCAATAACTTAATCATAGTCACTCACCGGAGAAATGTAATTACGAATGTATTTTAGCATTTAATAATATACCTGGCGTAGTATGAACTGTTTTTGTTTTTATACCCATAAATGGCTACGATTTATAGCCGTTTCCGCTTATTGTGAAATAAGATGCCCTGAGCCAGCACAGAAAATCATAATGACCCAACCATCAAGCACATCATTTGTGCCTTATGGGTATAACTATCAGCGTTATCTGTGTTCTCGCCAACTGCTCCATGCGTTGCCCTACCTCCTGCATCCATGCAGTCGTATTTTTGGTTGACTTATTGTGTGTTTTATTGCACCACTCAGCTCCCTGCCAAGTTACCTGATTTATACTCGCTCTTTGACCGGTGTAGGGCGCGCCGCGCGCGCCTTCTCCGATACCTCGGGCAATGTGCCAATTCGTTGGCGCGCACAGCACGCCCTACAATAGACACCTTTGACCAGACTGAAGCGGGCTGAGTAGTTACGTTTTATTTATTGCGAGTTGCCTGGGGACACGGGGATGGCTATTCGAAGCCGAGCAAAGGGCCGAAACGGGGCAAAATGCTTACAACAGTTGATGAGCTTTGACTTGTTACTGGGATGAATCCAGCTGCGATGCGTGGCAGACTATCAAAGAGACCGCGGATAGCGTCTGTTTTGTTGCCTTTCACAACCCCTCTAACACCATTCTTTAGCTTTTTGTGCGCCGGTCATTATCGTACACGGGTTCCACTAAACTCCAGGTTGGCAATCAGTTGCTGGTATAAAGGATCAACCAATAAACCCATTGCTTCCAGCGGCACTATATTCCCTTATACCCTGAGGTAATCGGGTAACGCCGGTCACGTCCGAAGGCCCTGCCGGTAATCCTGATACCGGGCGGTGATTGCCGGCGTTTGTATTCGTTACGGTCAACCAGGCTGACGGCCCTGGCAACATCTTCGCTACGGAATCCGGCGGCGATAATTTGTTCGGCGGACTGGTCGAGTTCGACATAGCGTTCCAGTATCGGGTCCAATATATCGTAGGGCGGCAGGGAGTCTTCATCAAGCTGGTCAGGCGCCAGTTCGGCGGACGGTGGACGGGTCAGCACGCGTTCGGGTATGACCGGCGACAAGCTGTTGCGGTAGCGCGATAATTGATAAACCAGCAATTTAGGGACATCTTTGATGGGTGCGAAACCGCCCGCCATATCGCCGTACAGCGTCGCATAGCCGACGCTCATTTCGCTCTTGTTGCCCGTCGTCAGTAACAGCTTGCCCTGTTTGTTGGAGATGGCCATCAAGACTACGCCGCGGCAGCGCGCCTGGATATTTTCTGCGGCAATTGCTCCCTGCATTGCACTAGCTCCTGCATCCCTGCAGTCGTCAGTCGTGTCCCTGGACGAACCAGCAAACACTTCGGCAAGCATTCCGGTAAATGCGTTGACGGCAGGCTCTATCGGGATGATATGGTGTTTTACGCCCAGCGCTTCGGCTTCCAGTAGGGCATCGTCTATGCTCATGGTTTGTGTATAGCGCGACGGCATCAGCACGGCCTCAACTTTATCCGCGCCCAGTGCGTCGACGGCGAGCGCCAATACCAGCGCCGAATCAATGCCGCCGGACAACCCCAGGATCACGCCGTTAAAACCGTTTTTGCGCACATAGTCCTTTATGCCCAATACCAGCGCCTGGTATGCGCTGATAATATCGGTATAAAGCGGCGCGCAGGTGTTTTTTACCGGATGGTGATCGACAAATTCGATGACGCTGATTTGTTCCCGGAATTCGGCGGCCCTAAAGACGATGTCGCCTTGTGCATCGCTGACAAAAGAAGCGCCGTCAAAAATCAGTTCATCCTGTCCACCTACCTGGTTGACATAAACCAGCGGAATCTGCGCAGCTTTTACCTGCCGGCAGATAACGGCTTCGCGTTGATGGATTTTGCCGAGGTTAAATGGTGAGGCGTTGAGGGTCAGCAGGATGTCGGCTCCCGCTTGTTTGCTGGCATCGATAATGCCGCCTTGCCAGACATCCTCGCAGATAGTCAGGCCGATGAAACTGCCATTGAATTCAAAAACGCAGGGCTGGTGACCGGCGTCAAAATAGCGTTGTTCGTCAAACACGCCGTAATTGGGCAGCGCCTGTTTGCGGTAACAGGCGATCATTGCACCCCGATGCAGCACTGCGGCGCTGTTATATAATTTTTCGCCATCCTGTTCAGGAAAGCCGACGACCAGGGCGATATCGACTATGCGGTCTGCGAGCTGGTAGATCGCGTTATTGGCGTTAGCGATAAAATCGGCGCGTAACAGCAGGTCTTCCGCCGGATAGCCGGTTATCGTCAGTTCGGGGAAGACGATCATCTCCGCGCCCAGCTCATCGCGCGCATGGCAAGCGGCCTTGATAATATGGTCAAGGTTGGCGCTGATATTACCGACTAAAAAATTGGTTTGTGCGATGGCTATTTTCAGGATCATACGAAAGGTATTGTCAGTTTTATCGTTGGCAAGGGAGTTACCTTATATCTTATCGATCCGGTGGAAATAACGGGATTGCGCCCGTTATCTCATATTAGCGAACATGCGGTTTTTCGCATCCGGCGGTTAAACCCGGCGACGTAAAGTGTCGCAAAATCTGATGGTATCTAGTGTACAGTCAGCATGATATGTCGAGTGATAGCCCAAATGCTGTGTTTCTACATTAGCACAAGCATTACAAGTGGCAAAAAAATAC
>SCST01000783.1 GCA_004299465.1 Methylovulum sp.
GTGTCGGCGATAGTGTCGTCGTCTGCGCAGACAGTTTTACTACCTACAAAATGGCTACCCACATAAGCCGGGACAAAACCTTCCAGGTTTCTAAAACCTGGAAGGTTTGCTGTTTCAGGATGCCCCGGCTTAAACTGCCGGCCTACAAAATCGGCCAGCGCGGCTACCGACGGGTTATTCAGGAATATCTCTATCGGCACGGCAATGCCGTAACGGCTGTGGATTTTGTCAACCAGCCTGACCAGCGTGAATGACGTCGCGCCGGCATCGAACAAATCATCATGCTGATTAAGCTCCCGCATCCCGAGGATTTCGGCGGCATCCGCCAGCAGTTGATCGACGATGCCGTCTGTTGTCTTGTTTAAGGCGGTCTTTTGCGGCTGCGCATCGTTATCGTCTGCAAGCGGCCACGGCAGCGCATCCCGGTCGGCTTTGCCGTGCCGCGTAACCGGCATTACCGGCAAAAAAACGACATGATTCGGCACCATGTACTCGGGCAGGCTTTGCTTGACAAAATCGCGGACCTGTTTGGCTGTCAACACCTCATCCTTGCCCACCAGATACGCGACGAGCTTCGGGTCGTTTAATTCCTGGTCTTTTACCAGCACGACGGCATCGGCTACAGCCTCATGATTTCTCAGAGTGGCTTCTATCTCCCCCAGCTCTATCCTGAAGCCGCGCAATTTCACCTGGAAATCCAGCCTGCCCAGGTACTCGATATTGCCGTCATCCAGGTAACGCGCCTTATCGCCGGTTTTATAAAGCTTGGCCCCCGCTTGTCCTGAAAACGGGTTCTCGATAAACCGCTCCTGCGTTAATTCGGGCCGGTTCAGGTAGCCCCTGGCCAGGCCGACGCCGCCGATATAAAGCTCCCCGCTTTCGCCTACAGGCAGTTGCCGCAATTCGGGATCGAGAACATAAATCTGGATATTCGAGATAGGCCGGCCTATCGGGACTTTTTGATCGGCGCGCAGTTCGCACGCCCAATACGTCACATCGACGGCCGCTTCGGTAGGGCCGTAAAGATTATGCAGTTCGGCGGGCAAGGTCTGCATGAACGCCACGACCAAGTCATAAGCCAAGGCTTCGCCGCTGGCAAAAACCCGGCTCAGGCTCGTGCACGCCGCAGCCTCGGGCTGGTTAAGGAAAAACCGCAGCATCGACGGCACGAAATGGCAAACCGTCACCTGCTGCTGCCTGATGAGCTCCGCCAGATAGCGGTTATCCTTATGGCCTTCCGGCCTTGCGATAACCATGCTCGCACCCGACAGCAGCGGCAGGAACAACTCCCAGACCGACACATCGAAGGTATAAGGCGTTTTTTGCAATATCCTGTCCATTTGCGCTATCCGGTAATGCCGCTGCATCCACAGCAGGCGATTGCAAATCGCGCGGTGGGACAGCATGCAGCCTTTCGGTTTGCCTGTCGAACCCGAGGTATAAATCACGTAGGCCAGATCGTCCGGCCCCGCGCGCCTGCCGGGATTAGCGCATGATTCGGCCTCAAGATAGGCCCATTCGCTGTCCAGGCTCAGCACGGTGCCGGCAAAATCTTCCAGCCGATCGTGGTATTTTTGTTCGGTCAGCACGATGCCGACGCCGGCATCGGCAACAAGCAGCGCCAGCCGTTCGCCGGGATAACCGGGGTCCAATGGCAAATAAGCGCCGCCGGACTTCAGGATCGCCAGCAATGCGATGACCATTTCCAGCGACCTGTCCACCAATACCGCGACTATCCGGTCGGGGCCTGCGCCTATGCTTTGCAGGTAATGCGCACAGCGGTTTGCACGCTCGTTCATCTCCGCATAGCTTAAAACCTGCCCTGCAAACCGCAACGCCGGAGCGTCGGGGCTTTGCCGCACCCGGTCTTCAATCAACTCGTGCAAACACCTGTCCAGAGGATAAAAACCGTCCATACCATGGCAATCCGGCAGGATTTGATAATCGTCATGCGGGGATGAGAGCGTGTTGCTTTTTGTATTCATCTGTTTTTTTCCATCACGATACGTTGATCCTAGAAAAATTGTATGTCCACGAAAGGCACGAAAAACACGAAAATATTCAAACGGTAAATGTCTGTGTAATACGACATACTGATTATTTCGTGTCTTTCGTGCTTTTCGTGGACAAAAAACTAAAATCCGTTTCCTGCCAGCTTTCAGGATCGCATGCAAGCTGTGCCAGCAATCGCCGATAAGCGGCAAACATGTCCTGTACTACCCCATCAGGATAACGGCCCTGCGCGACATCCCAGTGTAGCCCTAAGCGCTCGCCGTAATCCGAGCTGATATTGTCCAGATCGACCTGCGCGGTTTGGCTCAGGGTTTTACGCAAACGGAAGCCGTCGGGCAATTCATAGCCGGCATCGGGCTCTAAATCGGTGAACACCACCGGAAAGCTTAGCGGCCCGCTGTTTCTGCGTTTCAGCGCCTGTTTTCTTAATGCCTTTAAGCCGCTGACGGCCCGGTGCGCCAAGTCTTGCTGCACCAGGCGATGGTTCCTCTGCACCTTGTCTGCAAAAGAGCCGGCCTGGTGCTCGACGGCCAACCAGACCATCGCGGTAAAATCGCCGACCAGTTGGTCGATGTCCTCATGCAACGGCAAGCGATGCCAGCTCGGCATGACAATACTGAACGGCTGCCCGTCCGACCAGGCGGCGAGCACTTCCGCATAAGCCGTCAATAAGACCATGCCCGGCGTTACGGACAACTGGGCGGCCATCGTTTTAAGCGCCACCCAGTTATCCAGCACGGCTTCGAGCCGCTCGGTGCCGTGCGTGATGCCTTTGTCGCGTAGCGGCAGTTTAGGGCCCGGCGGAATATCGGCGAATTTCCGCTCCCAATAGTCCATGCTGGCCTGGTAGCCGGCGGATTGCCGATAATTCTCCAAGCTCCATAGATAATCGGTGTAACTGATGCTGAGATCGGGTTTGTCGCCGGCATGATGATAAAAATGGCAAAGCTGCTTGCGCAGCAAGCCGATGCTGACGGCATCGGCGATTAACAGCTCGACGCTGAAATGCACGATCGAGTGAACGGCATCGAGATGCGACACGCGCAATTCAAAATGCGGCCATGCGCCCAGCGCGCAGTTTGCCGCCATCATCTCACGCTCGATGTCCGCCAGCGTCGTCGCTATCCGTTCCGGCTGTTCGCCGCGCAAATCGGCTACCGGTATCGTGTATGCCGGTATGCCGTCCGGCGTTTTCCAGGTTCCGTCCGGCCCCACGACGGCGACCAGCATCTCATGCGCGGCCAGCAGTTGTTGTAAGGCTTGCTGTAGCCTGTCCGTATCCAGGTACACCGCATCGATCGCGCTGTATATGCGGGAACTCATATTCGCGCTGTGCGGGCTTTTGCCGAAAGCATAAGCCTGTTGCAGATCGGTCAGCGGGAAAGCCCGGCCCCTGCGCTCCGGGAAAGTTTCAAACCGTATAGCGCAGGCCTCTGTATTTCTAGGCCCGCAGGCCGATAGCTCCGGCGGCCACTGCCCGGTATTGCCCGCCAGTTCGCCCAGCACCCGGCAATAATCGGCGAATACGGCGTCGATAACGCCGTCGGCAAAATAATCCCTGGCCACATCCCAGCTGAATCGCAATTGCCCGTCCAGCTCGTACATCTGGTGGTCCAGGTAGACTTGCGGGGTTTGCGTCACCGCATAGCTTATATTTTCTAAAAAGCTGCGGCTGTCCCTGGTCATTTTTTTACCCAGCAACGACGTAAAAACTACCGGCAACGGCAACGTCGATTCAAGCCGGTTGCTGCGCTTAAGCTCCCTCAACACGCGGATGCCGCTTACGGCGCTGTGATCGAGATCGGCAAACAGCGTTTTTTGCGTATGCCGGATGCGATGTTCCAGACTGTCCGTTTCATTCTTTTCGACGACAAACAGCGTCGTCGAAATAAACGGCCCCAGTACCTGTTCGATCTGCGGATGGACCGGCATACGGTTGAAAAATGTTAATACCAGCGTAAAAGCTTTGCGCTCGCTCCATGCCCGCAACACTTCGGCAAAAATACCCAGCAGCAACGCGGTAGGCGATACGTTAAGCGCAACCGCCCGCTGTTTAAGCGCCTGCCATTGTACGGCTTCGAGCGTGCCCGTCAGGCGCTCGCAACGGTGCAGACCTGACGTTGACATCGGCAAAGCCGGGCCTGCCGGCAGGCCTTGCAGTTTCGCCAGCCAGTAGTGCAAATCGTTGCGATAACGCGCGGACTCCTCGAATTGCCTGGCCGCGAGCTGG
>SCST01000153.1 GCA_004299465.1 Methylovulum sp.
TCGCCGTAAAAAACTATCCGATAAAATCGACAACGTGGTCATATTGGGTATTTGAGCATTCAAAACTTCCATTTAAGGCGGACCAGACCCGACAATACTGGGCGGGTCTAACTTTGGCCTTTTTGTTCCATCCAAGATTGGCCTATTGACAGAAAAAGCATCCTGTAACGCGAATATGCTGCTTATGGAACAGTTAGTGGTGAACCAGTGCTGCCGTATGAGCAGGGTCCAGGCGTAGCGCTCACCGTTATACACAGGAGAAGGCGCGCGCGGCACGTTTCGCGTGACAATTAGGTAACCCGCAAAAAAATAAACCACCACAAGCGCGCCAGGATTTTATTTATTGCGGGTTGCCTTGCACAGGCGCAAGTGCCTGGTCGGACCTGTCCGATGGTAAAATGTTTGACCGATGCAACCATACCCGCCTGCAACGCTAATCTGATGACAATACTTATCCCCCGCTTTTATACCGCCGATAACGCCGAATCAGTGCATTAGTCGAGCTGTCATGGCCGAGTTCCGGCTCGTCCGCGCTGTTCAGCTCGGCGGCGGTTTTCCTCGCCAATACCTTGCCTAACTCGACGCCCCATTGATCGAATGAATCGATATTCCAGATAACACCCTGCGTGAATACGCTGTGTTCGTAAAGCGCGACCAGTTTGCCCAAGCTTTCTGGCGTCAATTGCTCAAGCAGCAGCGTGTTGCTGGGACGGTTGCCCTCGAAGCTGCGGTGCGGCGCCAGCCAGTCCGCGACACCGTCGGCCTTGACTTCGAGGTCCGTCTTGCCGAATGCCAATGCTTCGGTTTGTGCGAACAGGTTTGCCATCAGCAGCGCATGCTGCTCGCCAAGCGGGTTCAAGCTTTCGCAGAAACCGATAAAATCGCACGGGATCAGGCGGGTGCCCTGGTGCAGCAACTGGAAAAACGAATGCTGGCCGTTGGTGCCCGGTTCACCCCAATAGACCGACGCCGTTTGATAATCAACGCAGCTCCCGTCCAAGGTGATGTGCTTGCCGTTGCTCTCCATCGTCAATTGTTGCAGGTAAGCCGGGAAGCGTTTGAGATATTGGCAGTAAGGGAACACGCCGACCGACTGGGCAGCAAAAAAGTTGTTGTACCAGAGCTTAAGCAAGCCCATGATGACCGGCATATTCCTTTCAAACGGCGCCGTGCGGAAATGTTCGTCCATTGCCCGGAAGCCTTCCAGCATCGCGCGGAAATTATCCGCGCCGATAGCGATCATCGTCGACAGGCCAATTGCCGAATCCATCGAATAGCGGCCGCCGTCCCAATCCCAAAAGCCAAACATATTATCGGTGTTGATGCCGAATTTGCTGACTTCTTCAGCATTAGTCGAGACCGCGACGAAATGCCGGCATACCGCCTGGGCGTCGCCGAATTTATGCAAACACCAGTCACGCGCGGCATGGGCGTTAGTCAGGGTTTCAAGCGTGGTAAATGTCTTCGAGCAGATGATAAACAAGGTTTCCTCGGGATCAAGGTCGTAAGTCGCTTCGACAAAATCGGTGCTGTCCACATTCGAGACAAAACGAAAACGCAGGTCGCGCCGGCTGTAGTGCCGCAAGGCTTCATACGCCATCACCGGCCCCAGGTCGGAACCTCCGATGCCGATATTGACGATGTTACGGACAGGTTTGCCTGTGTAACCCAGCCATTGGCCGCTACGGACTTGCCCGGAAAAAACCGCCATCCGCTCGAGCACGGCATGGACATCGGCCACGACGTCAACGCCGTCAAGCATAATCTTTTCACCCTTAGGCGCGCGCAAGGCCGTATGCAGCGCCGCCCTGCGTTCGGTCACATTGATGGTATCGCCATTGAACATCGCCTCGATGCGTCCCTGCAAGCCGCATTCATCGGCAAGCCTGAGCAACAGGCGCAAGGTGTCATCGGTGGCCCGGTTTTTCGAATAATCCAGGTAAATACCGACGGCATCGATCACGAACCGTTCACCGCGCAACGGGTCGTCGGCGAATAGCCGGCGCAGGTGTAACGCTTGTATTTGCCGGTAATGCGCTTGCAGCGCTTGCCAGGCCGGGCGCTGGGTCAACGGCAATGCGGTAGGGTTGGCGGTCATAAAGTTTTGCTCCTGTGGATTAAATATTTCTGGTCTGGTTGTTGGCTGGGATAAGTAACACGGCCCGTTTTAAGCTTTAGGTAACCCGCAAAAAATAAACCCCAAATACAATAGAACGCAGATGACGCAGATGATTATGATAA
>SCST01000154.1 GCA_004299465.1 Methylovulum sp.
TGAATCAGCGTATCCTTGCCTTTATTGAGTTCTTCAATGAAACTTTGGCAAAGCCGTTTCGCTGGACTTATTATATTGGTAAACCTTTGCTCGTATGGGTTATCGGATATATTTCGGAGGCTGGGTACTAGGTTTCTCCGGCAAAATACCGGATCATGACATATATCGGGGTGGACAGTTTTCAACGCTGTTTTCCCCGATTCCCCGATCATTTTTCCACGCTGTTTAACAGATTTATGCCCGCTACGGTGTGCAACATGTGTGGATAGTCGATCCCTTGGCGCAAACCTTGGAAGCGTTTGAATTGCAAGAAGACCGCTGGATGTTGATTGCCACACTCAAAGATGACGACCAAGTCGCCGTGCCTCCGTTTGATGCCGTGGAATTTTCTTTGGCGGATTTGTAGGCTTAGATCAATTGTCGCCATTCTTATTTCAAAGACCTGGCGAAATTCGGCAAATGCTTTGGGACGGCGTTGACGTGACGGCGCGTGAATGGCTGCCTTATGTATCAAAAACAGGCTTTCATCATATTGCGCCCTAACCTACTTCAAGCGGTTGCTAGACTGGAGGCAACACAGCCATTAACCGGCACCGGGCAATACGTTTTTCCGTCAAACCGCGGCGACCCGGCCAATGTCAGAAACACCATCAGAACGGCGTTAAAGTCCCTTGCCGAACGGTATTGGCTCGTCAGGCCTCATCACAACCTTATTCCTGCCTTTCTGCTTTGCGCGATACATTGCCTGGTCTGCAACTTCTACCATGTCCATATGGCTGGCATAAGCCTCGTGATACATCGTAACGCCAATGCTGACCGTTAAGGCATGATCATGAAAACGTTGGCTCATGATTTTTCCGCGACGTTCAATTTCCATTCTTATGCGTTCAGCATAGCCGTATGCGCCAAACCGGTCGGTATTGCTGAGGACGAATAAAAACTCTTCGCCGCCGTAACGGCCGATAAAATCTCCAGGCCGCGTCAGGCTGCGTAAAATATCCGCAACGATTTTTAAAACATCGTCCCCGGCCTGGTGCCCGCACAGGTCGTTAAATAATTTAAACTTATCGATGTCGACAAAACCTATAGCTATTTTTTCAAGACTGCTTTTATCCTGCCTAAAGACCTGCGCGAGGTAATCTTCGATCATGCCTTTATTGAACAACTGCGTTAAAGGATCGAGTTGCGCGCACTTTTTCAACTCGTCGTATTGCCTCGCATGAAATAAAGCAATACCCAATTCATTGGCAATAGGGTTAACTTCAGGCAGGGACTGCGGACACAACGGTTTTTTAGAGACCGCGTTATCGGCATAAAGCATGCCGATAAGACGATTATGATTTAGCACCGGCACGGCCATAAACTCAGCAACGCCTAATTGTTGCAGCAAGGGTTTATTCGCCGTCACGACATCATTAATAATTGCCGGTCTTTTTTCCCGCAGGCATTGCAGCAATTGACCGGTAACCTGGTTAATATCAATTTCAAAAGCTTGCAGCATTTGGGTTTGTATCGATCGCGGCCACCAATAGGATGCCGTCAGGGAGCGGCGCTTAGGGTCGATATTCAGCAGCATGCAGCGATCGAAAGAAAACTCCGCCTGT
>SCST01000155.1 GCA_004299465.1 Methylovulum sp.
ACCGGCTTCAAGCTTGCGGAAATGCAGGGCAGGAATCCCGGTTTTTTGCAAGGCGAAGATGAACAGAAACCCGAAATCGCCAAGGTGCGTGATGCGGTCGCTAAAGGCGAAACCATTCGCGCCTTGCTGCGAAATTACCGTAAAGATGGTACGTTATTCTGGAATAGCCTGACCGTTTCGCCGGTCAGCAATGATAACGGTGAGTTGACACATTTTATCGGTATTGAACATGATATTACCGCCCTGAAAAAATCTGAGGAGGAACTGCGCCTGGCGCATGATCAGCTTGACCAGGCTAACCGGGAGTTGGAATTTCGAGTCCGTGATCGTACCCGCGAACTTGAAGAAGCCAATGAGCGGCTTGAAAAACTGGCGTCCACTGATTTTTTAACCGGGGCTTACAACCGGCGCTATTTTTTTTCCCGTGCGAAGGATGAAATCCAGCGCGCCGTACGCTATGCCCGTCCTATCAGCCTGTTGACGCTGGATATCGATTTTTTCAAACGCATTAATGACCAATACGGGCATGCTGTCGGCGATAACGCGTTGGTTGAACTGGTTGTTTCGATACAGGCTATGAAACGGCCCAGCGATATTCTGGTGCGTTTCGGCGGCGAGGAGTTTGTTCTGCTGTTGCCGGAGACGGATTGCGATGAAACCGTCAAAGTCGCAGAGCGTATGAGAAAAAGTATCGCCGCAATAAAAATTGATAGCGGGCAAGGCGCTAAAATCAGCATGACGGTCAGCGCGGGTGTCGCAACCTTGTCCGATGCCGAAGATAGTCTCGACAACCTGTTAAAAAGAGCGGATCAGGCCTTGTATCGGGCCAAGGAAGAAGGCCGTGATTGTTTGCGCGTGGCAAAGCCCTTTATTACTGAATGATCGCAATGACCCAGCCATTACAGTGGAACGCAGATGAATATGATAAACACAGATAACTCAAGAAAAATCTTATGTCATCTTAACCATCTGCGTTCCATTTTTCTAGTGCTTGAATACGTTACGAATAATCGAAGTTTTTTTACTGGATCAATATAGTTTATCTACACAAGCATGTTTTACCACCACAAAAAACCGCTCATCATGGGCATTTTAAATATCACGCCCGATAGTTTTTCCGATGGCGGCCACTACACCGGAGTCGATGCCGCTTTGCGTCAAGCCCTGCGCATGCAGTCGGAAGGTGCGGATATTATCGATATAGGCGGCGAATCGACCCGGCCTGGTTCCGATCCCGTGCCTGCACAGCAGCAAATACAGCGGGTTATCCCGGTTATTGCCGCGATCAGGCGCGAAACCGGTATAGTGATCAGTATCGATACCACCTCTTGCGAAGTGGCCGAAGCCGCCTTGGCGGCGGGAGCGGGTATGATCAATGATGTCTCGGCCGGGCTGGATGATGCGGCAATATTAACGCTGGCCGCTGAAACCGGCGTGCCGATCATTTTAATGCACAGCCGGGGTGCGCCGAAGACGATGCAGGACGATCCTTATTATGACGATGTCGTGCAAGAGGTTATCGATGCTTTGCATGAGAGGATTCATGCGGCCTTAAATGCCGGCATTAAAAAAGAAAATATAGCGATAGACCCCGGCATCGGTTTCGGCAAGCGCAAGCAGGATAACCTGGATTTACTGGCGCATCTTGACCGGCTGGTGGCATCAGGTTTTCCGGTATTGCTGGGCGCCAGCCGCAAACGCTTTATGGGCAGCATCTGCGCCGTTGCCGAGCCGGCTGAGCTGGTGACTGCAACCGCGGTGACGACTGCCTTGGGGGTGATGGCGGGGGTGCGCTTGTTCCGTGTGCATGATGTCAGGGAAAACCGCCAGGCGGTCGATGTCGCCTGGGCGATTAAAAGCAGGCTGTCCTGATTACCGGTGTTTTTGGCGGGTATCCGGCCTCTATGGACGTCTAACAGGCGCACAAGGAATCAATATGGCTTTCCGACGCTTCGCGTCATTGTCCATACGGAGTGTAAGCATTGCTTGCACGCTTCATACCCACAGGGATGCACTCCCTGCTTCAAAGCTTAATTTAGGGCCGTGTCGTTACGCATCGGAAGCCAAGCTACTCCATCTGATCGAGAAAACGTCTAAATTTTGAAAATCGGCAACGCCTAATTGTCACACGAAACGTAGGGCGCGCCGCGCGCCTGTTCCGGTACCGAGCCGCCGATGGCGCGCACAGCGCGCCCTACGGTGGGAAAAGGCTGAATAATGACCTCTTACGCTTTTTGAGTCAGATGGGAGTAGCTTGGGAAGTCATTGTTAGCCAAACCCTTAGTGACTGGTAAGGGGTTCCGTCGCGGTTTTATTTTCCTGTGCATCGATGTTTTGCAAAATCCGCGCGAAATGAGCGGCCGCCGGCCGCCAGTCTTCTTTGTCAGTATATGCCGGGCAGGACGCGCCGAGTTTGCGGTAGTGCTCAAGTGCCAGGCGGCACTCGGTGCAGGCTGGAAGGTGTCGGGCGATCAGCGCCTGTTCGGCGGGATTCAGCGTGCCGTTCACGTACCACGGCAGTAATTCTGCGCTAAGTTCGTGTAGAGCATCCTCATCGGGGTATTGGGAGAGACTTTCGCTGGAGGCTATGGGATTATTAATTTCTTTAGTATTCAATGGAGTACCGTAATTTTTCAAAAACGTTCAGAACGGGCGAATGCTATATGAGAGCCGCTTTTTCAGATGTTGTTAAATAAGACGGAGGCTGTTAGGAACCGAAAGAGTAACCGCGTAAGGCAAGCAGTTCGGCCAGTTTTTTGCGGGCATGAAACATCCGTGTCTTGACGGTATTGACAGGACAGCCGGTAATTACCGCAATTTCCTGATAGCTGCAATGTTCTGCAAACGTCAATTCGACTACGGCGCGGTGTTCGGCTGTCAGTTGCTCCAGCGCCCACAGCAGGTGGTCGCCAATCTCCCAGCCCAATACGGTTTGCTCAGGATTATCCGAATCGGGCAGCTCAGGAAAAACAGCCGATTCATCCTGTTCGTTTTCGACGATGCGCGATGTTCCGGCTTCCAACGCATCTTCTATGCGATGTCGGCGCTGTCGTTCCAGTAATTTAAGGCCTTTATTATGGGCTATCCCGAATAGCCAGGTGGAAAGCCTGCCTAGGTCGGGATCGAAGCGCTCGGCGTTTTGCCAGACCGCCAGCATGACATCGTTCATCGCTTCATCGACTAATTCCCGGCAATACAGTAATTTCATCAGATATTTTCCGGTACGTGGCGCATAGCGATAGTACAGCTCTTCAAATGCCTTGCGATCTTTGCCGGCGATGCGGCGCATCAGCAACAGGTCTTCGTTCTCAGTGCCGGGGGCTTTGTTGCTAAGGTTTTGCGTTTGTTCTGCGATACGAGTCATCGCGATCTCCGGCACCGATGTTTAATTCGGCTATTCTACCTAAAACAAAACGAAAAACCTTTCTTCGCGTTATTTCGTTGTCGTTTATGGCGGGTTCAAGCGACCGGAAAACAAAATCACGGTTAACAGCAATGTGTATAGCCTGATGTTAATAAAAGACGACAGGCAAACCCCAAAACAGGACAGATGGGGGCGGTGTTCCCGCAGGTACGGTATCAGTGCATTTGACGAATGCCGTTGGCTTGACTTGCCCCTTGGAAAAGTCGGGCGACACAGTGTGGCACCGTGTCGCCCAATAGCCGGATGTTGCAGAAACCCGTCAAGCCGGGATGCAATTAAAACGGATCCCTGAACTCATCGGCCTCGGAACGGAACGGCTCCGTGCGTCCATCAATCGTGTTCAGGAATTTCAGCAGGTTGGCGCGTTGGGTACTGCTTAGCTGATCGGCGATGGTGCCGCCATTCAGTTTATGGGTGTTAAACACATCGGCTAATTGCGTCGCCGAACCGTTATGGAAATACGGCGCATGATAGCGGACACTGAGCAGGGATGGCACATTAAAGCCATCCGCGCCCAGTGCTTTTGTGCCGTTTGCCTTGATTTCGAGAGGATTGCCGTCCACGAAGGTATCGATTTTTTCAAGATAGCTGAGGGTTTTGCCGTCCAGCGTGAAGGACTGGATTTGCCCACCGCCGCTGGCCGCCAGCGTGACGCCGGCATCGCGCGGACTGCCTGCAACAAACGCAGGGTTATCGCGGTAGAGGATTTGGCTTTTAGTCCATTTTGCCCCGCCGTGGCATGCTGCGCAATTGTCATTGAATACGGTTCTGCCCGCGCTGACATTGGCGGTTAGCGGCATTAGCAGCGGACGTATAGTTTGAATCCACAAGGTCTCGTCATCCAGGGCTTCGCTGGCGCCCTGCGTAATGCCGTGATTAAAAATATTGGGATTCGGCGCGACCGCCGTGAACGGCGCCTCGCTGGCAAAACCGATGCCGCCTTGTACGCCGCGGGAGTTATTGTTGAAGTCGGTGTTGCTGCCGCGCACCGCGCTCCAGTTTAAAATCCGCGTATCATGCGCGGCGCTGCGTTTGGAATACGTGCTATCCAGCGGAATGGTCTGGCGCGGGCCATCGGCGAAAATCCATGTGACGCCGTCGGCAAGACCGGCCGGATGACACGAAGCGCAACTGCTCCATGCGTTATCCGATTGCTTGCCGCGGAATTGCAGCGGATTAATGCTGCGTATCGCCAGCTTCGACAAGCCGTTGTCGGGAACGCCTAACGCGGTGAAAAACGTCAGCTTACCCATCAGCAGGCTATGTTCGAAACTGCCGGGCAACGGTAACGCGGTCGATTCAATATCTTGGGCGACGACCGTGTTATTGGCCAGGTTCAATACGGATACGGAACGGCCGACCAGGTTGTTGGTATAAGCGCGTGCGCCGTTATTGCTGATGACGATGCCTGTCGGTATATGCCCGGTTTGTAAACGCACGACATTATCCGGCGCGCCGATGTCGAGTTTGCCGTTGGCGAGGCCTGCGCGCAAGACATAGTTGCCGCCCCGGCTGACCAATGCGAAGTTATTGACTTTGGCATCCATTGCGACAATATCGTTACCGAATAATTTGCCCAGACTGCTGAAAGGATCGGCGGGCGCGGCCTCGGTTTTAATCTGCGCATTCAGGTTGACGGTGCTGGCCTTGATTTCCGCCAGTGCGGAAGGGTTGACGACATGCACCAGCGCCTGGATATTGACATTGAATTTGACCGGCGGTGCGGGAGCTGCGCCTATGCTGGGTACGTACAGTTTATTATCGTGGATCAGCAAGGCATGCAGTTGATTGGGAAAAGCGCCCTGAGGGGCATTGACAATATCAGGGTCACCTGCGGCACCGGCCAGATCGGGACAATAAACGTTACTGTGGAGGCTGGTATTGATGAGCGGGCAGAACGCACTGCGATCGGCGGTAAAACCGGCATCCGTCAGCGGCGACAAGGTGATTTTTTTCAAAAACACGGCAAGTCCGAAAGGAAATGCGCGGATCACGCCGCGCTTGCCGTTATCAAACGGTTCGCCGGGGCCGCTTGGAATCAGTTCGGCCAGGAAGTCGCTGACAAAGATGGTTTCATCGCTATCGTCGGCGTCGCCGTCGTCGGATATAGCAAGCGCATACGGACGGTTAAAGCCGGTTACGGTTTTAAGCACTGAGCGTTGCGCGGTATCGATAATGGAGACCGTACCCGAGGTATGATTGGCGACATAAAGCACATTGCCGGTAGGCGTCAATGCGCAGCCGCGCGGTTCCGTACCTACCGCGATGCGCTTGAGCACCGAAAAAGGCGTGTCGCCTGCCGCGAGCGCAATAACAACGACTGAACCGTCGGCGGTAGTGACATAGGCTTCGCTGTTATCCGGCTTGACGGCAACGCACTGGGGTTCAAAGCCGACCGTGATTTCGGCCACTTTTTTCAGCGCATTATTGCCGTTACCGGCGGCATTAATTTTAAAGACCGTGACCGAATGATTATCCTGGTTGAGATTAATAAGATGCGCTTCGTCTTTTGTCATTGCGATAGTCGTTGAACGGCTGGGTTCAGCGTTCACCGGCACTGTCGCCAACGCCAGTATCAGCATTGCCGTCATCTTCGTGAGACTGGAGAGACTGCGCGTGTCGGTATGGTTCACCGTTGTTTTATTGTTCATAGGCTTATTCTCCTCTTGGTTGGCGGACATCAAGCGGGTTTTGCAGATGGATTTGCCGGGAGGCGGTGCAAAACCGGCAAGCTTAAAATGCTCAGGCCGCGGCATGGTGAGCGTGAAAGCTCCGGTGAAAATGCCGGAACCTGGCAGGACAAGCTAAAAGCATTGTCCTG
>SCST01000779.1 GCA_004299465.1 Methylovulum sp.
ATCGGCGCGAAGGTTCAGGATGCCGCGCGCCCGGCTGCGACGGTGGGCGGAGTCGCAGGTTTGACCCGCGCGTATTTAAAAAATCTCGTCGCCGGCGTGATCAAATTGCCGGCGCGGCGCATCGATGAAGACGGCTCTTTCGAAAAATACGGCGTCGATTCGGTGATGGTGATGGCCTTGACGAATGAACTGGAGAAATCCTTCGGTTTATTGCCAAAAACCTTGCTGTTCGAATACCAGACGATCCGGGAATTGGCGGATTATTTTGTTGAGACGCAGCAAGACCGCCTGGTTCGGCTGTTGGGCCTCGAAACGGGGGAAGCAAGCAACACCGTGGCGGCTGAAGAAATACAGGCGCCGACGCCGGTAAAATCAATGCCTGCCCGCCGTGCTGCACCGGCGTTGATGTCCCAGGCTGTGGCCGCTAATGTAACTATCCCGGATAATGCCGACATTGCGATCATCGGTCTCGCCGGACAATACCCCGGAGCCGCTACCTTGGCTGAATTCTGGGAAAACCTGCGCGCGGGCAAGGACTGCGTTACAGAAATTCCGGCAGAGCGCTGGGACCACAGCGCATATTTCGATGCCGACCGCTACAAGCCGGGCAAAGCCTACAGCTGCTGGGGAGGCTTTATCGACGATGTAGACCAATTCGATTCGCTGTTCTTCAATATCTCGCCGCGCGTCGCGGACATGCTGGACCCTATGGTGCGGCTGTTCCTGCAAACGGTCTGGAATCTGTTGGAAGGTTCGGGATATACGCGCGACGCGATACAGCAGCACTATCAATCCAGCGTCGGCGTTTATGTCGGTGCGATGTACCAGCAATACCACGGTTACGGCGATGCCTTGCAGAAACCTGCGGTGTCGCTGTCATCGTATTCTGAAATGGCGAACCGGGTGTCGCATTTTTTCAATCTCCAGGGCCCCAGTGTCGCGCTGGATACGATGTGCTCTTCGGCGCTGACGTCTATCCATTTGGCCTGTGAGAGCCTCCGCAAGCAGGAATGCCGCCTCGCGATAGCGGGCGCCGTGAACCTGACGATACATCCCGACAAATATCTGGGCTTGAGTCAGTCGCAAATGCTCGGCAGCCATGCGCATAGCCGGAGTTTTGCCGACGGCGACGGCTATATCCCGGCCGAAGGCGTGGGCGCGGTGTTATTGAAGCCGTTATCGTGCGCGATCGCCGACGGTGATAGCATTTTGGCCGTCATCAAGTCCACGGCGATTAACCATAGCGGGCATACGCATGGATATGCCGTACCTAACCCGAATGCGCAGGCGTCATTGATTGAAGATAATTTCGCTAAATCCGGCATCGATCCCAGGACGGTCAGTTATGTCGAGGCGGCGGCGGCCGGTTCTGCGCTGGGCGACCCGATTGAGCTCAGTGCATTGACGAAAGCGTTCCGAAAATTCACCCAGGATGCGCAGTTTTGTGCGATCGGTTCGGTAAAGTCCAATATCGGCCATGCCGAAGCCGCTTCCGGCATGTCGCAATTGACTAAAGTCGTATTGCAGTTACAGCACAGGCAATTAGCGCCTTCCATCCTGGCGGAACCGTTAAATCCAAACTTGAGTTTTGCCGATACGCCGTTTTATTTGCAGGAAACGTTGGCCGACTGGGAGCAGCCGGTCGTTACGATAGACGGCGTCACGCAGACCTATGCGCGGCGGGCGACGATCAGCTCGTTCGGCGCGGGCGGTTCGAATGCGCATTTGATTATCGAGGAGTACATTCCGCCTGTACAGGACAGGCAGGCCTGCGAGCGTAGCGCTTCCCCGCAAATCATCGTGTTTTCGGCCAGGAGCCGGGAACGCTTGCAAGCCGTCGTCGAGCAGATGCTGGCATTTGTCGAGCAGCATCCAGCCCTGCCGCTCTCGGATTTTGCCTATACCTTGCAGGTCGGGCGTGAAGCGATGGCGGCGCGTCTCGCGCTGGTCGTCAACGACAGCGCTACGTTGGTTCAAGCGCTCAAAGCCTATTTGCATACGGTCAAACAAGGCAATGC
>SCST01000156.1 GCA_004299465.1 Methylovulum sp.
AGCCAATGCAATCATCGTTACCGAAATCAGCGAAGACCAGACATAAAGACTCGCGCCGTAAAACGGTGCAATCATGCGGGTGCCTAACAGTTCTATCACCATCACCGACGCGCCGGTTAAGAAAACCGTCAGGTAAAGCCCGCTGCGGTTAAAAATAGTTAACGTAGTATTCATCAATTTTTCCATGGGTGTTTGATGTAGGGCGCGCCGCGCGCGCCTTCTTTGCAGCCAGGGAGGCCTCGTTTTAATCGTAGCTCTCTTTGGCGCGCACGGCGCGCCCTACCTGATTAATGACCCGCCTGTGTTACCTTGCACATCGACCCAGCAATACGGCAGGCCCAGGCTTTCCAGCCAGGCGGGACCCTGCTCTTCCTTAAGCATCGCAATTGTCGATGCACTGCCGGCTACGACGCAGAAGTCACCGACGACGCTGACCGAGGCCAGGTGTTTTACCGGCCAGCCCGTTTTGGGGTTAAGGACATGGCCATAGCGCACGCCGTCGACGATAAGGCAGCGCTCATAATCGCCGCTGCTGGCCAGCGCGCCGTCATGCAGCGACAGCGTCTCCAGTACGGCATCCTTACGGCGCGGATGGCGTATACCGATGCGCCAGGGGCTGCCGTCCGCACGAGGGCCGATGATCTTGATGTCACCACCCAGGTTCACCACGCCATGCCGAATGCCTTCCGAACGGCACAACGCCGCCGCCCGGTCGACGGCGTATTCCTTGACGATGCCGCCGAAATCGATTTCCATGCCCGGAAGCGGGAATTCCAGGACAGGGGAATGCCAGCGCAACTTATGCCAGCCGATGTTAGCCAGCAGCGCCTGTATATGTTCATCATCCGGCAAGCCGTCCCGGTCATAACGCCAGGTCCTTCGTAAAATGCCCGACGTAATATCAAACAGGCCATCGCTTTGCTGATGGCAGGTCGCGGCATAATTCAGCAATCCGGCCGTCTCGGCATCGACTGAGATACTGCCGCCTGCCGCCGCGACACGGTTGATCCCGGACAAAAAACTATCGTTGCGATAGCGGGAATAACGCATTTCCAACCGCCTGACATCGGCGACCGCAAGCTCGGCGACTTGCTTCGCCCGCGCTACGCTTTCGGCAAACAACTGGATATCGCACGGCGTACCCATCGCATTGAATTCATAATGGAAAAATTTCATGCTCTCTGGCTACATCAAGTCGGTTGGGTTAGCGTGAACGTAACCTGACACACTATCTTTTGACTGGACAAGGCTTAAAACGCAACACTCCAGGTTGCCGACAGCGCGCCTTCGCGATCCAGTTGATAGCCGTTGACATCGGTCTCTACAGGCTGCAACCATTCAACGCCGAGGCTGTTGCCGGCCAGTTCCCCGCTGGGCACGACCGCGTTAATGCCGAAACCGATGTCCCAATAGCGTCCGCCGTAACTGCCCGGATAGTCCATAGGGCCGGATTGGGGGTTGACATTTTTCACCAGCTTGCCATCGACAACCCCTGGGGTCGGGTTGAACCGGCCGCTGATCGCGCCCTGCTCCGTGTACAAGCCGCGTATTGACGCCGAAAGCCAATGTGTCAGGTTATAGCCGCCCCAGGCCGTGGACTGGAATACGTCACCCAATGCGAAGCCTGTTTCGTTGTTGTCTTCAAGCCGTTTGGTGCCGCTGACCTGGGCGCCCCATGACCAGTCATCGAATTTGCCGGTATAGGTCAGGCTGGGTTTAAAATCCCAAGTGCCGCTGCCGAGCTGCATGCCGTAATGAATAAAGCCCTCGTCCTGCTGGTGGTTGCGCCTGAGCTTGATGTCCACATCCCCGGTCGGCGCGCTGAGGCCCAAGCCCAAATGCACATGATGCATAGGCGCATTGAACAGCTTGACCAGCG
>SCST01000157.1 GCA_004299465.1 Methylovulum sp.
GATCAACCGTCATGCTGGCGCCGTACTCATCCCACAAACCTTTCAGGATGGAACGGAGCCTTGCCTGCTGCAAGTCGGACAGCTTATCGTCCAGCGCCGCCATCGACACTATGATGCCGACCAGCATGTCCGCTTCCTCATTATAGTTTTTGATGATCTGAAACGGATTAAGGCAAATTTGGCTGTTTTCGCCGAATTCGACAAAGTCCCCGCCCATGCCTTGGGTCAGTTTTTCGTATGACCGGCCTATATCAATCACCCAACATTTCGCGCCCGAACTGATGTAGGAGGTGATCATGTCGTTGGTAAGAAACGACTTGCCCGAGCCGGATGCGGCAACAATGCAGGTGTTGTAGTTGGTGTTCGAGTCAAAAATATCCATGTTCATGATCTGGCCGCCACGGGATATAAAGGTCAGTTGCGGCGTTCCGGTACCGCTCCAGTCCGATAGGATCGGCAGGAATTCAACGGCGTCTTTGGAACTGCAACGTTTATAGCGATGCAAAAAGTTAACGGCTTTCGCGTCGGCACACATGGGCAATGCATTGACCATCATAGGCAAGGAGATGTATTTGTCTTCCTTCATGCTCCAGCCTATTTCACTAAAATAGGTTTGTGCCTCTGTTAGCCGGGTTTCGCTTTCATTCAAGGAATCAGCGAAAAGCCCGATGCATAATTTAATTTTTAGAATACGATCGCCGTCTGCGACCGACTTGTACAGCAAATCTGCGCTTTCTTTTTTGAATTGCAGTTTCGGGTTGAATTTCAGCATGGGTCCGAACGCCTGATAATTGATGGTGCTGCGTTCATTATCGGCTTTCGGTTTCTCCACCGAATTGTCTGGAATAAAAATGTTCAGGTTGATGAAAAAGTTACCGTGGATTCCGCGTGTGCCGGTCAAAGGATCGCCGATCATGCGCCGCATGTTTTGCAGGCTCATTGTTGCCGGTAACCGGCCCGGAGATAAAATCCGCAGCCGTTTGTCGCCCAACCAGATGCCGTTTGAATCCACTTGCATCATGTCGTCGTATTCGGACAATTGTTCGTTGATGGGCACGGATGAATCGTAATAAGGCGCCGCGCACCGCCAGTTGGCGGAAGGTTTCCAATGCAGAAGCTGGCCAATAGCGCGAAGATACAGTTCCGCATCCAAGGGTTGCGGGAAAAAACCTGCGGATTTAAGGGTTTGCTCAAACGACAACCTTAAATCACGCGCAAAAGCCAATTCATGTTGAGTAGGCAATTGCTTTTTGTTTTCCAAAGGCACTTTGATGGTAAAAACAACGCGGTATTCCCGAATCAATGACTGTGCATGCAAACTGATGCTTTTTTCGGAGCCATTATTGAGCATTTCCAAGCGCTTATTCAAAGATTCCCGTAACGCAGGATCCCTGGTTTCGCGAATTTTCCTGATCTTATCAAGCACAGGCCTGATGTCCTGTGAGCCCATCAACATGATCTGGATAATGCTTTCTTTGGGATAATCGAAAGAAAATAGTACGTTCAGACGCTGGGTCACGGATTCATCTGAACCAGGTAAGGGTTTGGATATGAACCCGAAACTCATGTATCCATCCGATAACGTGAATAAATGAGTTTCTTTGTCAAATGACTCAACGGGTATAAGTTCCCGCAAAGTATGCCGTTTGATATGTTTTTCGTAGACAGACGCACCCACAGAACAGCTCCTAAATTCAAATGACTGGGGCGAATTTTAGAGCTATTTAAGAACTTTCGTCTTATCGAAAGACGTATAAAAAAAGCGTCTCTAAGCGGGATGGAGGGCGATAAGGCCGTACAAATAGTGCAGCCTTACCGCGATTGTGGAAAGAAATTAGATCACTGCGCTCATAATGCCTGAAATAACCGTAGGGGCATATTGCAGCACTAGCGCCCCGGCAACGGCGGCAATAACAGACTGGTTAACCAAACCCACGCCGATGCCGACAATGAACATGCCGAGAGAAATTGACTTGCCTAATGCGCCAGTCGACCAACCTACCAGCAAATCGTACACATCGTCAAATGCGCTGGTGGCCGTGCTGGCGAATGCTTCAGTGCCAAAGACTGTTGCCATCATCAAAAGGAAAAAGAATGCCAATTTTTTTGCTTTGTTCATATTAAAAACTCCGGAAATTTATTAATAAAAATATATTCGCCACTATCTGTGACGGCTATATTTTGCAATAAATAACAATGAGTTATAAGCGCGAAAGACGGCGAAATTAATGTGTCTTTTAAGAAGACTAGGTAAAGAAGCGATTATTTAGCCGCTTTCGATGGCGTAACAACAGAAAGCGGCGATAAGGCCGTACCAGGCGAATTGAATGGCTGGCCCAAGTTCCATTTACGCCGTTCAATTTCTGTGTAAATGTAGCCATTGGCATGAAGATCGCCGTCATTATCTTCCCACGGCGCTATCCAGATCCGCATCACTTTGGCCTGCGTCCTGATGGGAACAGGCTGCCCGATCCGCGGCACGGCAACCTGTGCTGATCCCACCTTGGCGACGACGGGTACCGATTGTTTATTGGCATTGGCGCCAGTTTGGTTTTCTTCAGCACGCGTTTTGACATAGTCGGATGATTCGGTTGCCTCGTATACCTGTCTGGCCGACAAACATCGGACGCCATCGATACCGCCAGGGCATGAAAAATCGCTTTTGCCTATACCGAGGGAAGAACAGCCTTGAAGGGTGGCTGCGATCAATGCTATTTTGATGATAAATAGACGCTTAACGACCATTGAGTTCATCGGTATAATCCTTTTCCAATAATGACTTAAGAGATTTCGTGCCGCCTTTAAAGGTATTTAAGGACGGCAGGAACAGGTAGGGAACCCCTTGGATATCCAACAGCTTGGTTACCACAACCGCTTTTTGTAAGGGCTTGAGGTCGCATGTTTTATCATTTCGATCTAATTTAGGTATTTGGGTATAGTCATCAGCGAGCAAGGCTTTAAGCGACTGTGCATTGTCTTTGTTGCAAATCAGGCGCTTTGTCAGTTCGGCGGATTCTTTACCTAAAACGGGAATTAAAACCAGTTTGAAGGTGTATGCCTTGCCCAGCGGTTCAAGCTGGCTGATTAGGGCGTGGCAGTATTGGCAGTGGGGATCAATGAAAATAACGACTTCTTTCTTCCCACTCCCCACCGAGAAGGATGCAATTTCTTCAGGTTTAATGCCGATTTTTCGTAAGTTGACTTTATCGATGCCTTGAGTGTCCGCTACAGATCCGATTAGTTTTCCTTGCCACATATCGACCAGTTTAAAACTCCCCGCAACAACAAAATGTCCGTTGTCGGATATCAGGAACGTTTTATCCCCGGCCTTGATCAAGGACATTCCGGTTATCGGTAACCGTTTGAC
>SCST01000158.1 GCA_004299465.1 Methylovulum sp.
TGATGCATCGCTCGCCATTGCGCGACCTGTTGCGCCGCCTCACTGAACACCCATTCGCCGATGTCGATGATCATGCCGGTTGTTTCGGCGACCGGGATAAATTCAGCCGGGTTGACCAGGCCGCGGGTCGGGTGTTGCCAGCGAATCAGCGCTTCGGCTTTGTGGATGTTGCCGGTGGCCAGTTCCACAATCGGTTGGTAAGCCAGCCAGAACTGGTGTTCGGCCAGTGCGTTGCGCAAGTCGGCGATCAGCCGCATCCTGGCCAGGGCGGCTTCCTGCATCGATACGGTAAAGTAATGGCGGCGGTTGCGGCCTTGGTCCTTCGCGGCATACATGGCTTGGTCGGCGTTTTTTATCAGGACGTCGATGTCATCGGTATCTTCGGGATATAAGGTGATACCGATACTGATCGATACATAAGCGATTTCTCCCGCTAATTCGAAGGGTTTGGCGAGTTGGTCCAGGATGTCCTGAGAGACGCGCTCAATGTTGTCCTGCTCGTGCAATTCCGTGAGAATAATCGTGAACTCATCGCCGCCGAGGCGCGCGACGGTGTCGGTATTGCGCACGCAGCCCAGCAGGCGTTGCGCCGCTTCCTTGAGCAGCAGGTCGCCTTTACTGTGTCCCAGCGTGTCGTTAATGTCCTTGAAGTGATCAATATCGAGAAACAGCAAGGCCAGCGGCAGGCCCATGCGTTGCGATTTTTTCATTTCCTGCGCCAGGCGCTCGTAAAACATATGGCGGTTCGGTAATCCGGTCAATGAATCAAAGTTGGCCTGCTCCCAGATGGTTTGTTCCGCATGTTTCTGCTTGGTGATATCCGAGAACATCGCGACCCGATGCCGTACATTGCCGTTGCTATCGTAAACGGTGTTGATGGTCAGCCATTCCAGGTATATCTCGCCGTTCTTGCGCCGGTTCCAGATTTCACCCTGCCAATGCCCGGTGGCTTCCAGCGCATGCCACATCATCTGGTAGAAGGTCTCGTTATGCTGTCCTGACTTGAGCAGCGTCGTGGGCTGGCCGACGGCCTCTTGCATCGTGTAGCCGGTCAGCCCCGTGAAGGCCGGGTTGACGGTAACAATCCGGTTGTCGGCATCCGCCACCATAATGGCTTCGCCGATCGCCTGGTAAACCAGCGCGGCAAGTTTCAATTTCTCTTCATCGCTTTTACGCTCGGTAATATCGGCGAGCATCACGCGACAGCTTTGATCGTCGTCATTGGCAACGGCTTCCAGCTGCACGATCAGTGCGGGGCTCCGGTCGATGGGAAGCACGGTGAGTTCGCAGCTTTGGGCTGTTCTGCCGGCGAATACGCCACTCAGGAAATTATTGAAAACAAGCAGCGAATCCGCGCTGATGAAGCTTGAAAAGCGTTGCTGTTTAAGCTGCGAACGAAATATCCCCAATTGCCTGGCGGCTTTAAGATTGAGCTGGTGGATAGTTCCGTCGCGGCCTAACGTAAGATAGCCGGCCGGGGCCATGTCATAGAGTTCGGTATAGCGTTGCAGGCTTGCTTCTATCTCAGCCTGCGCGGTCAGCAGTTCCTCATTCTGCATTTCCAGTTCGATCTCGTGAACCTGTAGTTCGTGTAACAGTTTTTTCGTGTCCACATCGGCGCCGGATAGGGTCGATTGCTGCCGGGCAAGGCGTTCTTCGGCGCGTTGGCGTAAATTGCCGGTTGTCGGTAAATAGCTTGGTTTTTTGGTCACGCGTTATCTCTGTACGTTATCAATGCCCTGATTCCAGGAATATTATAAATTGAAGGCCTATCGATAATAGCTTGTGTTGCGTATTGAGCAAGCTGTTGGGTGCTACAAATAAATCC
>SCST01000856.1 GCA_004299465.1 Methylovulum sp.
TCGAAGCCTGGCGGGTAGAAAGGCCTCGCGGCCCTCCGCAAGAACCAAGCTGATTGCGATGATGCCCAGGGTGAGGTTTGGGAACCATACGCCGAGGGCGGGCTCGATCTGCCCCCGAGATCCGAGGCTCTCGCCGGTCGCCAGCAGGATATAGTAGAACACGGCAACAGCCACGCTGAGGGCAAGGCTGACGCCGCGGCTGGCTTTCTTGATGCGAATCGCGAGGGGGGCGCCTATCGCGCTTAGGATGAGGCAGGCAATCGGGAGAGCGAATTTCTTGTGTAGCTCTACCTGCAGCGGCCAAGCCTTATCTCCGTCCTTGTTAAGCCGTGCAATCTGCGCTCGCAGTTCCCCGAGATTCATCTCCTTGCCCTGTCTTACTCGCCCCACCGCCTCAGCGAGGGTGCCGCCAGTCTGGATCTGCAGATCGTAGGTATCGAAATCGAGATTTCGATACCGGCCTGGATTGTCATGGGAGCTGATGTGGAGATTTCCCTTCGATAATTGAAGCCCGATCGGTGTCTCTGCCTCACCATTCTTGTTGAGTAGTTTGCCTTCCTGAGCGATAACCAGATGCTGGTCGGTCTGGCTCCTGCGATCGATGACCAGGAGGCCTTGAAGTGTCCCGTCCTGTTTCTTCAAGCGATCTACGTAGATCGCAAGCCCCGGGTACTCGGTGTTGAATACCCCCTCCTCAAGCGCTGTGAGCGCCTTCGTTTGGTAGAGTTGATGAATCAACGTCTTGGAGGCCCTTGTACTGTTGGGCTGGACCAGGGCACTGATCCAAAGGGTGGCGAGCGTGGCAACGATGCCGAAGAGAACCGCCGGCGCCATAAGGCGGTACAAACTGAGGCCGCTTGTTTTGAGTACGATCGCCTCCCCCTCGGACGAGACGCGGCCATACGTGGCCAGGACGGCCAACAACACAGACATCGGAATCGTCACCGTGAGAGAAAAGGGGAGAATGTAGAAGATGAGACGAAGGACGACCCAAGCGGGAGCCCCTTTATTGATGATCAGATCCATTAAGCGCATCATCTGGTCCATCAGCAGTACGAAGGTAAAGGTCACGAGTCCGAGCGCGAAGGAGGCCGCCATCTCTTTCAGCAGGTATCGATCGATCAGGCAGAAGGGGCGCAGTCGTCTGGTAGAAACGGTTGTCCCGTTGATACGAGGGCTGGGGTACGAAGTACGCGGTGCGCGGTGTGCATGTTGCATGCTACAAATTGTAGTGAAGCGTCCTCGCCAAGTAAATAGAATTCGCTTGAAACAGCCTTGGCGAGGCTGTTATAAAGGCGCGTAGAAGAGAGCGCTGAGACTATGGGAGGCTCCTGAATGGGGATCGTGGTGGTCATCATCGGCACCGTCATGCTGGCAGTGACGCTCATCGCGATGATGAAAAAATCAACTCGAGAAGGCGTAGGCGCTTGGCTTGCGGAAAGGCCTCTTC
>SCST01000159.1 GCA_004299465.1 Methylovulum sp.
TAAGTTTCCAGGGTTGCGCCGAGGTTGGCGTCTGTTATATGCCGGTTAGGCAAAGCCTTGTTTTCGATTTGCCGGATAAACATCCTGGCGGGTGGGGAATGACTTCCGCAGCCGAGCATTTCACGCCCTTTATCTCGGAGCAGGACAGTATCGCCGCCTCGTTGGCGGGCCGGTCGCTGTGGCTGATCATCCTGAGTTTTCTCGGATTCGGTTTGTTGCTGGCGTTTACACCGTGTGTGTTTCCAATGATTCCTATTCTTTCCGGCATTATCGCGGGACAGGGCGCGCGGATAACGACACGAAAAGCTTTCGTATTATCTCTGGCCTATGTATTGGCTTCCGCTGTGACGTATACGCTGTTCGGCGTATTGGCGGGCCTCTTCGGCGGTAACCTGCAGGCATTTTTCCAGGAACCCTGGGTGATTATTGCTTTCAGCGCAATTTTCGTGCTGTTGGCGCTATCGATGTTCGGGATATTCCATCTACAAGCGCCGGCTTTTATACAGACTAAAATCGCGCTAATCAGCGCCAGGCAACGGCGCGGCAATCTATTGGGTGCCGCTGTGATGGGCATGCTTTCGGCATTGGCTGTCGGGCCTTGCGTCACGGCGCCGCTGGCAGGCGCGCTGATCTACATCGGGCAAACCGGCGATGCATTGGTGGGCGGATTAGCGCTGTTCTCATTGGGCCTGGGCATGGGTATGCCACTGTTGGTGATCGGGACTTCCGCCGGAAAACTGCTGCCTAAAACCGGCGCCTGGATGAACGGCACGAAAGCTGTTTTTGGTATAGGATTGCTGGCCGTTGCGCTGTGGCTGTTGGCGCGCGTCATACCGCCTGTGCTTAGCCAATTGCTTTGGGGAGCTTTGCTGATTGTCCCGCTGCTGTACCTGGGTTGGAAAAAACTTTGGAAAAGTGCCGGACTGGTGGCATCGACTTATGTGCTTCTTTTGCTTGTGGGAATCGCCACGCATCAGCAGCGTGATGCGATGCAGCTTTTATGCGTCGCGGCGGTCGCTTGCGAAGAGCCGTCGGCGCTGCCGTTTAAAAAGATCGAATCGGTCGATGAGTTGCAGCAAACACTGGCTGAAGCGCATGTACAAGGGCGCTGGCTTATGCTGGATTTTTATGCCGACTGGTGCGTAGCGTGCAAGGAAATGGCGCTTTATACGCTTTCCGATCCCAAAGTCAGGGATGCTTTATCGCCTGTCGTGCTGGTGCAGGTCGATGTGACGCAAAATTTACCGGCTGAATCGGCATTGCTGAAAAAATTTGCCCTGATCGGTCCGCCCGCGATACTTTTTTTTGGTCCCGACCAACGGGAACATGAGTCATACCGGGTTATCGGTTACATGAAAACTGAGCAGTTCCTGGCCCGGCTCGGCCAGGTTTTTCGGCAAGGCATGTGACCGGAATGCCTTGTCAATCGCCCTTAAGAAACCCGCAAAAAAATAAACCCCAAATACAATAGAGCGCAGATGATTATACCCACAGGGCACAAGTGATAAACACGGATAAGCCATGAAAAATCTGCGTTAATCACTTGTGCCCTTTGGGTATAACTATCAGCGTCATCTGCGTTCTCGGCAACTGCTCCTGCGTTGCCCTACCTCCTGCATCCATGCAGTCGTCGGCAACTGACCTGTCCATAGACCACCCTTGTGGTGGCATCCATGCAGTCGTATTTTTTGGTTGATTTATCGTGTATTTTATTTATTGCGAGTTGCCTTAAGTATTGAAAGGCCGGCGTAACTATTCAGCCGCTTGCTGTAGGGCGTGCCGCGCGCGCCATCAACGGACTGGCACGTTATCCACTCGTCGGGGAAGGCGCGCGCGGCACGCGCGTCAGGCAAGGATCTGGATAGTCACAAAAAGACCGGGCTTTAATCCAGGCCTCTGCAATGCAGTCTCTCATAGCATCGATTTCAATGACCGGTAATCCGCCAGGTTAATCTCGTATTTTTTTACTTTCCCGTAAACCGCGCGCGAGGTAATACCCATGTTCTCAGCCACTTTTTTTATATCGCCCTGATGCTGTTTTAATGCGGTTTCCAAAAAGTCCTGTTCAACCCGGCCCAGTGCGTTGTCTTTTAAGTCTTTCAACGCATCGGCGCCGGTGCTTTGGGGCGGCATCTCCAGGTCCAGTTCGGTTATTTCGCTGCCGCGGGTGAACAAAAGACTGCGC
>SCST01000160.1 GCA_004299465.1 Methylovulum sp.
TCCAGCTCAATTTTTTTTTGCCGCTTTTTGTTTAAATATACCCACGTCGACGTAAACAGCTTTCAACCTTATCCAAATGTGGGGAAATGACTATGAATGAAGTAAAAGAAAAAGACAATTTCTGGCTTATCGTTGCCGGTATTGTGATCGCTACTATTGTTGTCATGCTGACTATCAAAGGCAGCGAACACGGCAAATTTGAAACGGCCGCAAAAGCAATCGCAGAAGATGCGTCCAATTCAGCCTACCGTAAATAAATATTCCGCTATAGCAACACCTGTCAGATGGATGATTCGGAGCGTTGTGCGAAGGGTTCCGCGCCGTCCGGTAAAGAGTACCGCAGGCTTTAGCTATAACGAAATTTCAGTGTTTTAAATCTCTCTCCTTGCCTTAAGCTGTTTAGCGTTTATTCCTTATAAAAGCTAAACAGCTTTTTTTTGTTTATGATTTTTAATTGCCTGGCTTTAATCTCAATGATTTCAAGCGATTGAAAATGATGCACGATCCGGCTAACCGTTTCATGGGCAATGCCCAAATGATTGCCGATTTCTTCACGCGACATGGTCAGCCGAAATTCCAGCTCCGAATAACCGCGTATTTTCAAACGGTCAGAGATATGCAGGATAAAAGAGGCTACGCGTTCTTCCGCGGAACGGCGGCTCAGCATCATTTTTTGCACTTGAACATCGAATTGATTGCATGAACGTTGCAGCAATATTTGGTAGAAGCCGGGCGTGTTAAGCGTCAGCGCTTCAATTTGATGGGTAGGCAAATGGCAAAAATTGACCGTCTCCAATGCGATTGCCGTACAGTTATGCACTTGCAGGGACATGCCGTCAAACCCCAGCAATTCGCCGGGCAGGATAAAATCGACGACAATTTCATTGCCGTGCCGGTCAAAACTGAGCAATTTTACGCTACCGGAACGCAAGGCGATAATGCCCCTGAAGGAACTGCCGGCATGGTATATCGCTTCGCCTTTTTGGCGAATATTGTTGCGGCTGACCAGCAGCTTGAGTTCCCCGACCTCCGACCTGTTCAAGCCTTTGGGGATGCATAATTTGTCGAGATTGCAGTTGTCGCAAGTGATCGCTGTTTTGGTTGCCAGTGCATTGGACATGTTTAGGTCTATCCTTGGTATTGAGACGGGTGAACTGCATGTGAGTTTTAGGAAACTGCGTAGCCAATTTATCAAAATCTTAACCTGCCTACAAGCCGCGCTAGCGCCTGTGTCGGGTCGACAAAACAGTGTCGTATAAATGCCTTCAATACAGGCTAAAGAAAAAGATGCTTAGGATGAAATAGCCAAGCGCAACAGTCGGGAATTACTGTAGACAGCGCCAAGGCCTGGGAGTAGAATCGGACCGGAATGGAAAATTGTTTAGTAATGGATGTTTTTATTAACTAAATCAATGAGGTGAGTCATGTTTAAAGCAAATTTCAAGCTGTTGATTTTGTTTGTCTGGGTACTGGCAATGACACAGGCGGCGAATGGTGCGGTATTCATCTGTGATAAAGTCGGCTTCTTCAACCATTTTTTGCAAGAAAACCTGGCATTGACGGGAAATTGCGACGATCCTGACCAGTCGGCGATGCTTCGGGTGGCGCCTCGAGGCTTGGAGTTGACCGGGCTGGGAGATAATCCGCCTATCCTGCTGAATTTAAATTCCGATACCTTGGCTGCCGCAAAAGGCATCAGGCAGTTCGGCATCTCCGGCCACACAGGGAAATTCAGTGTCGCGAATGGTTCAAGGCTTAAAGTTCATCTCCAAAATGCTGATGGCGGCAGTTGTGATGTTATTGCAAAAGGCGGCTCGCGTTGCATTTATGAAGTGCTTACAACGTCATGTCCAACGGATTTACTGGTCGGCGACCGGGTTTGCGCCGGATGCACCGCGCCTGCCGCATGCAAGGATTTCGGTAATAATGTGATTACCGTTTATGTCCAGGGGCAGCCGGTCATTGAGTGCAATGTCACGCTGAAAAGAGTCAGCGCAAGATGCCTTAACTGCAATGGCAAGGCCATATCCCCGAAAGACTGAATGGATCGGGCAGGCAGCCAGGGCATAAAAAAAGACTATCAGGTCGATGCCGCAGCCGGCAGCCGGTTTTTTTGCACAATGCTGTCAATCAAGGCATCGACGCCATCCAGCCGGGTATCATAGACACCGGTCCGGCAAGTTGCCGGCGGCATTGCGGCATACGGTTCCAGCATCGAGCGGCCCGGCCTGCCGGTATCGATGCGGGCGAATACCGAAAGCCCAGGGCGTAGCGGATGCGCTTTTAACTCTTCAGCGTCCAGGCTGATCCTGACCGGCACACATTCGGTAATGTGGATATATAGTTGCCGGTCGCGTTTTCCGGCGGCAGCAGGCTGAAAACGCTGCCGGTGCCTGCCTATACCGAGGACTTCGCCGTGATAAACGGTATTGCGCCATAGATATCAACGGTAATTTCTGCAGGCTGTCCAGGCTGCACGAAGGTCAGTTCGTTTTCGAGGAAATTCGCTTCTATCCATAAGTAATCCAGCGGCACGATCGTCAGCAACGGGGTATCGGGATGCACCTGCTCGCCGGGCAGGATGCCGCGCTTGGCGATAAATCCCGAAACCGGCGCGACGATCGCCTGCCTGGCCTGGTTCGGGTAGGCCTGCTTGAGCGCGCCGGTGGCCTGTTGTATTTTCGGGTTATCCTGTTGACGCCGATTGAAAATTGACCATCAAAACCATGTAATTCCGGACGAAAACTGACCAGGGTTGTTAACCTCTCCTGTCCAAAAATTAGACTTATCCAAGTACAGCAATCATGCAGAGATAACATTTACCCTATAAAAACATCAATTTTCGCCATGGCTTTATATCAAGTTTTCAAACATTAGAAAGCACTTTGACAGTACTATGCAATAAGGTATTATCGGCCCGTTTCAAGCGCAAAAATGACCATTGAAATCAACTTCAATTCTCGCCATTTCCGTTTCAACTATCCGGTCAATAAGCAACCAAACTAGACATTGCGAAAAACCAGTTTCTTTAAAACATCTTCCCCAGCAAAAAATTCATAGGAAACCCCATGCAACATGTAGACGATTCAAATATTGAAGAGCTTTGGAAAAGTTATAAATATCTTTGGCAAGGATACAGTAATAACGAAAAACTCCGGTGCATGAATGTCGGATATTGGGATGAATACACGTTGACCATGAGAC
>SCST01000161.1 GCA_004299465.1 Methylovulum sp.
GCGCAAACCAAAAAACCGATAATGCTGCTATATACCCTGCCAGCAGCGGCAATATTTCTATGCTTGGAAGCTGAAAAATCATTACAAACAGGCCTGCTGTTAATAATAATTTACCCGACTCAGCCAGATAAAAAGAATTTAAAATCTTTCTTGCGTCTTGTCCTGCCGATTTATGTATCCGCAACGCAAAATACAGATTTGGAATAAAAGCAGCTAAGCCACCTAAAGCAGAAGACAAGGCCTTGTGCCCGCCGCCTGCAATACCGAAACCGGCAACCACTACGACGATCACCGCTACTTGATAAGCTAGTACTTTACTTACAGCAGGCGACCTCCACTCTGTCACGCTCAACTCCAACCATAAAATTTGAAGGATTATAACGACCGAGATCCATTAAATCAAGGTTAACCCCCAATATCCCATGAAATTAATATGCTTATTCGCCGGCCCGATTTTAGATTTCAACGCCCGCGATTAGCGCCGGTTAATGCTTCCGCATCTTTGAGTAAGCGATAAGATTGTGACATTATAGCAATAATTACCAACTTACTTAGAGGAATCCAACATGCAGGGACAATTAAAAAAAATGTACAGTTACCTGGGCGCCCCCGTCCAGTACGAATTACCGCTAAACAACCAGAAAATCGCACTTAACCCGTTAATCGGCAAATCGATAAAACTGCACTATACGGGCCGCATATTTTGCGTACACTGCAATAAAGCGATAAAAAAAAGTTACAATCAAGGTTATTGCTATCCTTGTTTTATCTCATTAGCCCAATGCGATATGTGCATTATGAGACCGCACACTTGCCACTATGCAGCCGGCACATGCAGGGAGCCTGTATGGGGAGAAGAATTTTGTTTTCAGCCGCATTTTGTTTACCTTGCCAACTCCGGCGACATCAAAGTCGGCATTACCCGCCACACGCAAACACCAACTCGCTGGATAGACCAAGGCGCAGAGCAGGCATTGCCGATATTTAGGACGCAGTCACGGCATATTTCAGGGCTAATTGAAATTGCAATTAGCCAACATATCAGCGACAAGACCAACTGGCAGAAAATGCTTAAAAACCAAGCGCCATCGATAGACTTGAAAGCAAAACGCGATATCCTGATAGCGGCATGCAGGACGGATATGGAGGAAATTACGCAACAATTTGGACAGCAGGCTGCTGAATTCCTGGCTGATGAGCAGGTAGTGGATATACATTTTCCCGTGACCCATTACCCTACGAAGATTAAATCATTGTGCCTGATAAAAACACCGGAAATATCCGGCGTCCTGCTCGGCATCAAGGGACAATACGTATTGCTCGATACCGGGGTCCTTAATATCAGGAAATATACCGGTTACGAAATTGAGTTCTCGGTATAAATGGATACCAGACAAGCTGTCGACGTGCAAAACACCCTAATAACAGGCGCCGCCGCTTGTGATAAACGGCAGTTTTTGTCGAAAAACCGCAACCAGCGAATTACAAGAATTCAGCAATGCTCGCCGCCGCCCGCTTCACATCGAGAAAAATAAGCCCCAGTTTGGCATTAGGTTTTGCGAGCACTGTTAAAACGGATTCCGCACCGGCATATGTCATCAAGACATAGCCATGAGCGCCTTTGATCAAGACCTGCTCCAGCGCTCCCCTTGCCAACTCCTGGGCGGTTCTATCCCCCAACGAAAGCATTGCCGCACTCATCGCCCCCACTCGATCCTCATCCATTGAAGCAGGTAAAACCGATGCTATCATCAGGCCATCGGTTGATATGATACCCGATGCTTCAATATCAGCCGATGTACCATTAAGCTCCGTCAATACAGAAGTTAACATATTTGCACGCATAGTAATCTCGTCTTTTCTTTAAAATATAGGGTAAAAAGGTGACATCCAGATTCATTTTAACCGCAGGCCAACCCTCACAACGACCTTTTTAACGGGATCCGGCTATAGGCGCTACATCCAGAGAGTTAGCCAAGCCGGATTGCGAAATACCGGCAACCCGGCCTGGTGCATCATAACTTAATAAATAACTTTCCGGTCTTTAAGCACGCTGTAAATCTCATCGATAGACAGCTTGTCGACATCAAAACTGATGTCCGCCAGCTCGGCATTACTGTTTAAACACAAGCAAATCAATCCTGCGTTCTTGATGGCCCGGATAAGCTCGGCAGCGTCTTCGGCTTCCAACACGGTTGTTGCGTGACCGTTATCAAATAATTTTCTTTCCAATTGATAAGCAATCGCTTGACTGTTTGCCCCGGTTAATAAAACAGCGGTCGCAGTCTGGCTGAACCGGGCTGCGCGCTCTTCAACACTCACAGACTGTTGAATCTCATCATCCGTGGCGCCGGTAATCATGCCGGCGCCCACCGTACCGTTGGTCAAGCGGTCAATAATGATAAACGATCCGGTACCGCGACTGGTTTTATAAGGATCGAATACCACCGGCGCATTGACCGAAACCGTGCAGCAACCAATTTCATTGAGCTGTAATTCGTTGGCATCATGATGCTCCAGCGTATTGACATCAATCCTGTGATGGATCATTGAGACAGAACCGGAAACACTGCGGGTTGCTAACTTAATGATGTATTGGCGGCCCGGCGTCAAGGCTTTTTCAGTCATCCAGACGATATTGGCCTTGAACTTGTCGGCCACAGTTGCCGGTGTTTGCTCTGTGCCGATAATCATATCGCCGCGACTGATATCGATCTCGTCCTCCAATGTCAACGTGACGGCCATCGGCGGGAATGCTTCATCGAGTTCACCATCATAAGTGACGATCGCTTTGATTTTGCTGCTTTTACCCGACGGCAATGCAGTAATCGGGTCGCCTTTCCGAAAAATACCGGAGGCAACAGTGCCGCAAAAACCACGAAAATCAAGGTTAGGCCGGTTGACAAATTGCACAGGGAAACGGGCATTCGTGAAATTGCGGTCATTGACAATCTTGACGCTATTCAGCGCTTCCATCATCGGCACACCGGTAAACCAGCGCATATTCTCACTGGGGTTGACGACATTATCGCCGTCTAATGCAGACATCGGAATAAAATAAATATCATGTAAATCAAGCGATTCCGTAAATTTCAGGTAATCCTGCCTGATTTTATTGAAAACCTCTTCGCTGTAATCAACCAAATCCATCTTGTTGATCGCGACGATAATGTGCTGGATGCCCAATAGGGAAGCAATAAAGCTGTGTCGTTTTGTTTGAGTCTGTACGCCGTAACGGGCATCAATCAGGATGATCGCCAAATCGCAAGTCGAAGCCCCGGTCGCCATGTTACGCGTATATTGTTCATGTCCCGGCGTGTCGGCGATGATAAATTTACGTGTGGCAGTAGAAAAATAGCGATACGCAACGTCGATAGTGATGCCTTGCTCACGCTCCGCCTGCAAACCGTCAACCAGTAAGGCCAAGTCAATTTTGCCTGCGCCGGTGGTGCCGGATTTAGCGCTGTCAGCCTGGACCGCCGCCAACTGGTCTTCATAAATCATTTTAGAGTCGTGCAGCAAACGGCCGATAAGCGTACTTTTGCCGTCATCGACATTGCCGCAGGTTAAAAAACGTAATAATTCCTTGCGCTCATGCTGCGCCAGATAAGCATTAATATCGGTACTGATTAAATCGGATTGGTGGGACATAGTAATTCTCTGAGTGCGGTTATGATTGACGAGTGACAGTGGCGTATTTTAAAAATATCCTTCACGCTTTTTCTGTTCCATAGAACCTGACTGGTCATGATCGATCAAGCGTCCTTGACGCTCAGAGGTGGTCGTCAACAACATTTCCTGAATGATTTCCGGTAACGTCGTTGCCGTAGATTCAACTGCACCTGTCAACGGATAACAGCCCAATGTCCGGAAACGCACCATTTTCATTTCAATTTTATCATCCGGCCCGATAGGCATACGCTCATCATCGACCATGATCAGCATGCCGTCTTTTTCAACGACAGGACGCTCTTTGGCAAAATACAATGGTACGATCGGGATGTTCTCCAGGTGGATGTATTGCCAAATATCCAGTTCCGTCCAGTTGGACAAAGGAAAGACACGAATGCTTTCGCCCTTATCTATCCTGCCGTTATAAATATTCCATAATTCGGGACGCTGGTTTTTAGGATCCCAACGATGATTCTTGTCACGGAACGAGTAGACGCGCTCTTTCGCACGGGATTTTTCTTCATCGCGCCGGGCGCCGCCGAAAGCCGCATCGAACTGATATTTATCCAAAGCCTGTTTGAGGCCGTCGGTTTTCATCACATCCGTGTGTTTTTTGCTGCCGTGCGTAAAAGGCCCTATGCCTTGTTCAACACCATCCTGATTAATATGCACCAGCAATTCCCAACCGAGGTCTTTTACCATTTGGTCACGAAATTCAATCATTTCCTTAAATTTCCAGGTCGTATCGACGTGCATCAGCGGAAACGGAGGGGTGCCGGGATAAAAGGCTTTCTTGGTCAGATGCAGCATAACCGCCGAGTCTTTACCCACAGAATACAACATCACAGGACGTTCAAATTCAGCGGCGACTTCACGGATAATATGAATGCTCTCAGCTTCCAGCTGTTTAAGATGGGTTAATTTATAGTCAGTCATTAAAAAATCCATAGGGTTTGGGATAGCACAGTACGTGCCGGCATGTATATTAAGCACATAATCTGCTTGCTATTCTAATTTGAAGGGGCTGCTAATACCAGCTATCTCTCGAGTTTCAGGTTTCGCTCAAGCAGGTGTAGCGAGTGCATTTTGCAGCCGTTGATAGATTCCGCCGAAGCTGCCGTTACTCATTAACACGAAATGCCCGCCATAACGCGCTTCAAGCCGAAGCCGGCTGATGATCTCATCAAGAGACCGGAAAATTTCAATATTACCGGCCTGTTTTTTCAATGCGCTTAAATCCCAGCCCATGTTTTCCGGCTGATAAATGATAGCCAGGTCGGCATGATGCAGCGATTTAGCCAGGGTTTCGGTATGCACGCCCATGCGCATCGTGTTGGAGCGCGGCTCTACGACGGCAATGATGCGCCCAGCCCCCACCTGTTTACGCAAACCGTCCAAGGTTGTCGCTATAGCCGTCGGATGATGGGCAAAATCGTCATATAGCGTCACGCCATTAATCGCCGCAATCACTTCCATGCGCCGCTTGACGCTCTTGAATTGCGCCAGCGCGGCTATCGCATCGGCAGGAGCGATGCCGGCATGCGCTGCCGCGGCAATGGCGGATAGCGCATTGCTGACATTATGTACACCAGTCAATGGCCAGTCGACGCAGCCCTGCTCCCGTCCATCAAAAAATACGCTGAACCGGCTGCCGTCAGGCCTGATCATCTCGGCATTCCATTGCGCACCGGAATTAACCGAGGTTTTGGCAACCCTCGTCCAGCAACCCATGTTTAACACGTCATTAATAGCCGCGTCGGACTCAGGGCAGATAATCAAGCCATTACCCGGCACCGTCCTGACCAAGTGATGAAACTGCTTTTTTATCGCATCCAAATCAGGGAAAATATCGGCATGATCGAATTCAAGGTTATTCAATATCGCGGTACGCGGCCGGTAATGAACAAATTTTGAGCGTTTATCAAAAAATGCCGAATCGTATTCATCGGCTTCTATGACAAAAAAACCCGAATTGCCGAGCCGTGCCGAGATACCAAAATTCAACGGAATACCGCCACACAAAAAACCGCTGTTAATACCGTTATAATCCAGTATCCAGCTCAGCATACTGGTCGTCGTCGTTTTACCGTGCGTACCGGCAACGCCCAGCACCCATTTGTCATGCAGCACATGTTCCGCCAGCCACTGCGGACCCGAAACGTATTTCAGGCCTTTATCCAGCACCGCTTCAACTTCCGGGTTACCGCGTGACAACGCATTGCCGATAATCACGCAATCGGGATTGCTTGCCAGGTTTTCGGCGCGATAGCCCTCCATTAACCGGATGCCCTGTTCTTCCAATTGTGTGCTCATCGGCGGATAGACGTTCTGGTCAGAACCGGTAACCTGATAACCCAACTGCCTTGCAAGCAAGGCCAGCCCGCCCATAAATGTCCCGCAAATACCTAAAATATGAATATGCACTGTTTATCCTGATGACTATACAAGGTTGATTATTTTATCGGCTTGCGATAACGCACGTTTACGCTAAGTTTATCATTGATGCGCCACTGATTGATAAGCCGCGCCATGCCAACCAAGCCATAATGGTCGACTTCATGCCGTTCTGTTACGCTTACCCAAACGTGATAACCCAAACATCGCCAAACCCGCGCCGGCGGTATCGGCCATCCAATCGGCTATATCGGCGCTACGTCCATCGACAAAAGACTGATGCCATTCATCGGATATGCCGTATAAACTGCACAAGGTAACGCTAAGTAATGCAAGTATAATAGGTACATTCAACCAATGCCTAAGACAGCGCCAGGCCAGCAGCGCCATAACAAAATAAGCGCCGGCATGATATATCTTGTCCTGGTGGTCAAACCACATCGGCGCGCTCAAGGACGCTTGATCGGAAAGCCCATAAATAAACAGGCAATAGCTCAATAACCCTAAAAAATCTACTAATCTCATCATGGATAACCTGTTTGAACTCGCTGAAACCTGCCTGCACAACGCTCCTGTCGACGAAAAACTGGCCTTGACCCACCAAGCCTGGCAACGCCTGCAAAACGGCGAACTAAGCCTGGATCAGGGTAAGCCGGTCGCTGCGATAACCCAGGTAAGGTTTCCCGAAAAGCCGGAATGGTTGGCACCACGCTTTGTGCCCAAGCGCAAACTGACGGCTCCGGGCGGTGTCGCCGCTTTTTTTCATGCCATTGCGCATATCGAATTTGTCGCTATTTACCTGGCATGGGACATTCTTTACCGCTTCCGCGGCCTGCCCGACGAATTCTATCAGGATTGGCTGCGCATTGCCGACGAAGAAGCCCAACATTTCGAACTGATCAGGGCGCATTTACAGGCGCTGGACACCGCTTACGGCGACCTGCCCGCGCACGGCGGTTTATGGGATCTTGCATCGATGACCGCAAATAATTTACCGGCGCGCCTCGCACTGGTCCCGCGCTGCATGGAGGCGCACGGACTGGATGTAACCCCCGGCATTATCGCCAGGTTCAAAAAACTGGGCGACACGGTCAGCATAAGCATACTGGATCGCATCTTGGCGGATGAAATCGGCCATGTTGAACGCGGCTCGTACTGGTTCAGCAAAGTCTGCCGACAACAAGGCCGGGAACCCGAAGCCGAATACCGGCGATTACTTGCCCAATATTACCAGGGCGGCAAACCAAAAGGTCCTTTTAACCGGGAAATGCGTATAATTGCGGGCTTCTCAAATGCTGAGTTAGACTGGTTGGAAACACAATCGCCATGAAATCAAAAAACATATTCGATTACCCACTGTTTGCATTAGGCTTTAGAGCTTTTTTTGCGCTGGCCGGATTATCCGCACTGATTTTAATCCTCCTTTGGAACGCCATTTTTAAAGGCGAATTATCGCTGGGCAATTATTTCGGCAATACCTACTGGCATGCCCATGAAATGTTATTGGGTTATTCGGCCGCGGTAATTGCCGGATTTTTATTGACCGCCGTCAAAAACTGGACCGGGAAGCCTACGCCGACCGGCGACCAGCTGGCCGGGCTTTGCTTGCTCTGGCTGTACGGGCGCATCGTACCGTTTTATGCCGGCTTGTTGCCCGACGCACTGATTGCAGCGGTGGATTTTGCGTTTTTGCCGGCCTTGGCCTATCAAATCAGCAAGCCGATTATTGCGGCCCGGCATCTAAAAAGCCTGGTGTTCATCGCCATTTTGCTGCTTTTGGCATTAGGCAACGGACTGATACATGCCGAAATCCTGGGGCTTACGAAAAACTCGGCAGGATTCGGGCTTCAGCTTGTCGTCGCCACCATCATCCTGTTAATCCTGGTGATTGCCGGCCGGGTGTTTCCTTTCTTCACGGAACGCGGATTATCGGGAACGCTGATCATAAGAAAACCGCTTTTAGACAGCCTCGCGGTCGCCTCAGCCGCGCTGGTTTTTGCCTTGCAATTAAGCGGCGTTTCGGGCGGCATACTGGCGACAGCGGCGACTGTTGCCGCCTTGCTTAACATCGCCCGAGTCTCAGGCTGGTATGTGCCGAGAATCTGGTATGTGCCTTTATTATGGGTGCTGTATGTCGGTTATGCCTGGATTATTGCAGGATTCGCATTAACTGCGCTGAGTGCTTACGGATGGGTACTGCCGTCATTAGCCTTGCACGCTTTCACGATAGGCGGCATCGGCGTATTGACCTTGGGCATGATGGCACGGGTATCGCTGGGGCATACCGGCAGGGCGTTGAAGGTTTCAAATGCCATCGCGATTGCATTTGTATTAATCAACCTGACAGCCGTGTTCAGGGTCTTATTGCCGATAGCATTACCGGACTGGTACGGCATGCTGGTGTATGGTTCGACACTGTGCTGGCTTGCGGCATTTGCATTGTTTGTTTTTGTTTACACACCCATATTGGCTAGCATACGGATTGATGGACAGGAAGGTTAGGTTTTATGCAGGGCACACATCACGTAGTGTTGGCGGACAGGCCAGTTACCAGCCGGTTAATTAGGTCACACTCATTACTGAAATGGTAAGACTTTAGGTCTGCATGGGCCGACTGAATGGTTCTTCTAATACCTTTATGGCTTGGGATGATAACGGGACAATGTGTTGCACTTCGGTTTTTGATACAAAGTAACGCCATTCTTTAGCATCAAAGTCGATGTGTTGCCATTCTGCCGCGCGTAATTCGCCAGGGCGGACAAATACCAATGGTGCAAACTTTAACGCGCAAACTGCCACCAAAGAGCCTTGATAACCATCGATTGCCCTTAGTAATTTCGCCACCTGCTTTGGCTCAGTAATGGCTGCAAAGTGTTCACCTTTGGCGGGCGGTAATGCGCCACGTAAATCCGGTGTTATGTCTCGATCAATACGGCCAGTTGCAACAGCATAACGATAGACCTGTCCGCATATTTGCAAGGTTCGATGTGCCGTCTCGATAGTTCCCCGATCTTCAACACGCCTTAAACATTCCAGAATGTCTTTAGGCAGAATATCAGTTATGGGCTTGCTCCCAGCCAAGGAAAAATATTACGTTCCAGCATTCGTTTAGAACGGTTATTTTTATCGTCCCAGGTATCAATCTTTTTTTGCCCCCACTCCCTGGCGATCACTTCAAGGCTATTTACGGCGCTATCGGCTTTCGATGACTTAACAGCTTTCCGGTTTTCGCTGGGATTGATGCCCCCGGCTATCTGCTTGCAGATAATGTCCCGTTGCTCCCTTGCTTGCTGCAAACTAATTTCAGGATAAGTACCCAATGACAGCAAGCAGTCTTTGCCGTTGAAGCGGTATTTGATTCGCCACCATTTAGCCCAACTATCCTTGAGCGGCTTAATGAGTAGATGCAAACCTTTATCATCAAACAGGGTAAAAGCCTTACCTGTTGTGGCCTTGGCGTGTTTGTGGGCGTTCTTGCAGGCGCTATCGGACAGTGACATTGGTATAACTCATTTGTGGCATTGGGCTGTTATACCGAATGTTATACCTATATGCTCTTGCATTACAATGTTAATAATGCACTTCGTTGGACAATAAAAAACCCGCTAAGCCTTGTGACTTGCGGGTTTTTGTACTTCGTTGCATCTGTTTGGATTCACTAGTGGAGGCTGCGGCCGGAATCGAACCGGCGTAGATGGCTTTGCAGGCCACTGCATAACCATTTTGCTACGCAGCCGTAAACTTGAAATAAAAAAGCCGCGATGTTCGCGGCTTTTTGAATTTTTTGGAGCGGGAAACGAGATTCGAACTCGCGACCCCAACCTTGGCAAGGTTGTGCTCTACCACTGAGCTATTCCCGCACTGCAATTTATTCGGGGTATTATAAATATTATTTACCCCCTGTCAACTTATTTTTACTGAACGTCAATAGATAATGCCCAACCTGAATTACCTTTACACTCACCTTCTTCAATTTGGACTTTAGCATAGGCGTTTTTCTTACCGTACGCGTCCTGAAGTTCAAGAACAGATACCGCTGTTCCTTGCGCCATGTGCTGGCAAGCGCCACTTCTGTCGGCTTCTTCAGTATCGTCGTATGCGGCTATAGTACCGGGAACGCTGACTAAGCGCACTGTCGCATCCTTGTCATAGGCGTTTGCGCTTTTCAGGACATAGCGTTGGCCTACAGAAAGATTTTTAATCACCGGCCCTGTAACAGTCTTTGAACCGCCACCGCTCATCATCATTAAAACCACTAAAGCAACCACTCCTCCAATAACGCCGAAGAAAACTTTTGGATTCTTTTCTTTTAAATTCAACATTGAAGAAAGCAGGTTATTGGCTATATTTTTTGCTGCATCTACGGTTTCTTTCGCGTTTTCTTCATTACTCATTTCTCTTCCTCACGGTAGCGTAATTTTATTTATTATATTTATTAAAACGTTGCCTTAAGCACCATGGATGTTTTTCAAACCGGTCCCAAAAACAAACATTGTTCACTTCAAGCAATTCTCATTAAAAAGCAGCGCGTCATCAACGAATACCCTACTCGAATGACAACTTACTACGATGAAATATCTTTTCAAGTGCTTTATGACTAAAGCACGGCTAAACGATATACCTTGACGGGATAAAATAGTAGCTTTTTCCGTTTATGTCTATTTTCTTTTTTCAGCGACCTTCATGCATTCGAACTGCCAGTATCCAAGTCCTATATTTTTCTTATTTTTCAGTACAATAGGGAAATCTTCCTGATTAATAAATAATCGGACAACATCATCCTCTTTTAATATAAACGTGTCGGTGATTATATAACTGTCCCCGTCCTGCTCTATGGTCTTATAAAACAACGCTTGCTTGGGAAGATCCTTGGTTGTGGCATTAAGCGGCAGATACGTTACGGCAACAGCTTGATGTGTCAGTAATTGCACGCCAAAAGTTATTCTCCCCTCTTCTTTTTCCACGACCAGCATATCGACAATCCCTAAAAAACGCTTATGCTCGGGCATATCTATCCTCCGAAAACTGACCAGACTGCCTACAGACAAGATGCCCGGTTTCTTGAATACGCAGGATAATAATCGGCTGGATACCGACTGGACGAGAAATTCGGGATGATCTTCCAGACTTGTCGCGATCGCTTTTTGCAATTTATACGTAGACGTTAGCCCTATCGCAAGATAGCGATCCAATCTATCGCTGAAAAGCGGTGCGCTTTGCAGAGGAATCCCGGACCATCTTTGTTTCAGGTAGTCGAGCAATTCCAGGCTAAGTTTTTCAGCAGGATTTTGGGAGGCGTGCATCGTACTAAATCTTGCCTCAGCCTCACTAACCCGATTTTTTTTCTGTTCTATCGCCTGGTATAGCCGGGTAAAATCCAGGTACAGCTTGGCCGAATCAGTATCAACTTCCGCCTCAAGCTGAAAATGCGGCGGCTTGTCTTCATCCGTAAAGATAAGGCACTGCACGGCTTGGCCAAAAACCGCTTCTTTTTTCAAACTGACCAATGATCGTACGGTTTCTATGAAATCATAAACCAGCCTAATTTCTTTTTGCATTAAACCTGCCGAATCAGCAAGGCTAAGCAAAATAATCTGTAGATAGCATTCTTCAGGGCTGCTCGTTTTATTGCTTCGATTGCTATCATTAACCGCAACCTGCGTTATATTTTTTTTTATTTTTACACTGAGCTTGTAAAGTGAATGCAAATCCATCCATATCCAATCGGGGACCGGCATCCCCATCATAAAATAGCTGGTAACTATACCGCTCAGGCCTTTAATGCAACGTTGACAGGATAATGCTGCATTTTTGCCCTGGAACCAGCTTATTTCGTGCCCCGTTAGCTCTTTAAGGGTAATCCAGTAACTCAGCGTAAATTGCTTTTCGAGGGAGGTTAATAACGCCAGCGTTTTCTTGTCACTTTCTTCTTTTGGAAATCCTGAGCGCAGCAGTCTTGCACGCAAAAACTCTTCAATAACCAGGAAACTGGGCCTTAATAATTCCAATGCATCAAGCCGTAGCTGGGCGGGCATTTTTATCGCATTAAAATCATTCATGTAATCGTAAAACAGCCGTGTCGCCAATAACGGGTTAGCCGTAGGCAACTCGGTTATCCATTGTTCCAGAATTTTCGCCTCGAACTCTTTCAGGCGTTGGGAATTCGGCTGTTGTTTCGGAATGACGAGAAAAAAAGAATGTTTCAATTAATTATCCACCGAATTATGTTAGTAACAAACACTGAATTCAAATCAAGCTGCGCCTTTCCGGGTCATCATCCCTTTTGATGGGTTATAGCCGATGATGGCTATCGTCATAAAGACGATAAAGGCAAGCAACGTATATATAAATGCCTGCTGGTTAAATTGCCCATACAAGGCAAAACGGATCAGTTCAACGGCCTGCGAAAACGGATTGTATTGCGCCAGGTGATGCAACAGTATGCTGGACTCTTTAAGTTTCCATAAAGGATAGAGCGCAGTTGACATGAAAAACATCGGGAAAATGACAAAATTCATCACGCCGGCAAAATTCTCCAATTGTTTTATGAATGATGACAACAGCAAGCCCAAGGCTCCCAACATCAAGCCGGACAATATCAATGCCGGCAACACCCATAAATAGCCCTGCCACGGCGCCTGTATGTCATAGGCCAACGCTATCGCTAAAAACACAGTCACCTGCAAGACGGAAACGCCGGTGCCCGCCAGTAATTTGCTGAGCAATAAAAACCAGCGCGGCAGCGGGCACACCATCAATAGCCGCATACTGCCCATTTCACGGTCATACACCATCGATAATGAACTTTGCATGCCGTTAAATAACTGGATCATGCCGCACAAACCGGGGGTAATATAAACCTCGTACAGGATATAGGTTTCATAAGGCGGGCTGATGGCGAGGCCTAATGCGGCCCTGAAACCGGCCGCAAACACAAACAGCCAGACTAAGGGCCTGACCAGCGCCGAGATAAACCGCTCGCGCTGGGTGATAAAGCGCCACAATTCGCGCCCGACAATACCCGACATCGCGCGCCAATAATGCATAAGGTTCATGCGGACTCTCCTTGTGTCAGGTGATAAAAAGCCTCTTTGATCGCTGCCGTGCCGGTCGATTTCAGCACATCGTCGACCGTGCCGTTGGCTTTGACCTGGCCTTTATGCAGGACAACGACATGATCATCCGGATAAATTTCGTCAATCAAATGGCTGGCCCATAACACGGCCATGTCTTCGTGGTCGGCCAAGTGATGGACATACTCGACTATCGCCAACCTGCTCGGCACATCCAGGCCCACGGTAGGCTCATCCAGCAGCAGCAATGACGGCTTATGCAGCAGCGCGCGGGCAATCTCGACGCGGCGTTTATGTCCGCCGTTGAGCTGGCGCACTTTCTCAAAACGGCGCTCATACATAGCCAGGCGTTCCAGCTCTTGCTGGATGTTCTTATTGGCCTGTTTACGGCTCATACCGTACAGCGCGGCGTGATAATTCAGGTTCTGCATCACCGTCAAATCCATATCCAGCGTCGTTTGCTGAAAAACGATGCCCAGTTTCGCCAGGGCCTTGCGGGTTTGCTGTTTAATATCATAGCCGCATAACTGGATATGTCCGTCCCTGGTATCGTATAAACGGGTAATCAGCGCAAATAACGTGCTTTTCCCGGCGCCGTTAGGGCCTAGTAGCAGCGTACATTCGCCGGGACGTATTGCAAAATTGACATGATCCAGCGCCTTCTTGCCGCTGTACGAAAAGCTTAAATCTTCAACCGACAGCGCGATAGATGCGTTCATGGCTTTACCGCAACGCCCCAGGGATAAGTGCCTACGCCGACTGACTTTGTCACGGCCTGGCTTTCCAGGTCAATGATGGATATATCGTTGCTGACGCCGTTAGTCGTATACAGGCGTTTTTGATCCGGTGAAAACGCCAGGTTCCAGACGCGCGAGCCGACCAGCAAAACCTTCTCCACGTCATAGGTTTGGGCATTGACGACAGCGACACGGTTGGCAGGCCCTAACGCGACATAAGCCCTGTTCCTTTCCTTATCGATCACGACGCCGACCGGCTGGATTTTATCGGCCGTGACACCGGCCACGTCAAAATGGATGGTTTTAACGATTTGCTTGCTCTCGACATCCAGGACCATTAACGTGCCGGCCATTTCCGAAGTCACCCACAACTGCCGGCTGTCCGCCGTGAAACCCGCTGCGCGCGGACGCGGGTCAACCAAAGTGTTTTCGACGATTGCATGGGTTTTCGTATCGATCCAATGCACCATATTAGTCGTTTCGGAAGCGCTGACCAGCCACCGGCTATCCGGGCTGACGGTAATGCCTTCAGGTTCGACACCCACTTTTATCTGTTTGATGGCTTTGCCTTTAGCGATGTCGATGACCGTCACCAGGCTGTCGTCTTCGTTGGATACATACAGCCTGTCTCCGGCCGGATTTAATGCAAAGGTCTCGGGATCATCGCCGGACGGCAGTTTCTCAAGCTCCTTAAGTGTCTCGGCATCCAATTTTTTTATCGTATTGTCATCGCTGGTTGCAATATACAAATATTTGCTGTCGGCGCTGATGGCGATGCCCCTAGGGCGCCGGCCTACCGGTACGGTTTTTATTAATTTGCCTTCAACCGGGTCAACGACCGCGAGGGCATTATCTTTTTCCAATGTGACAAACACGGTTTCGGCCTGTGCGGTTCCCATTAATGCAAGTAGCAACAGCAAGCCTGTAACATTTTTTTTCATGACTCTGTTTTTCCTATTTTTTAGTCCATTGACAATGTGATTCCGGCTGGTCATAGCCCAGAGTATCCAGCTCAGTTTTAGGATGTAAAAAACCTTCAATCGGCGCAACCGCCACCAATGATCGCGGCGCCGCAAGCAATACAGGCTGCCGTAACTGTCCGTCCCAGGCCCTGAACGATAACGGATTACCCTTATAGCCCTGTAAAGCCAGTTTTTCACTGAACAAATAATCTTTAATCGCCGGCAATTCATTCGAGCCCACGCGTGTAGCCGCCTCGCCAACAGCTCTAACCGCCAGGTAAGCCGCGTAATCCTGTTCTTCCATCCAGCGTCCGGCCTGGTCCTTAAAACGGTTTTGGATTTGTACCGCACCCCACTGCTCGTGAGTGCGATGCCAGCCGGTAGCCGTCAAGCCCTGGGTACCGGCCACCGGCCTGGGCAGCCAGGTCCGGTAGTCCAGGTATTCGCCAAACAGCCCTTGTTCATCGGCAACGACGAGCACGTCATAATCATCCTCCACCTGGCTAAAGACGGCGACATCCGCCTGGGCGGTACGCCGCGCATCAAAGGTGTGCTCCCAGGTTTTTTCGGCAACGATGTCGATATTAAAGCGTTTGGCGGAACGTTTAATGGCATCGCTATATAAACGGTCTTCGGGTGCAGGGCCGACGACCAGGAACCACTTGGTCCAACGCTTTTTCACCAG
>SCST01000857.1 GCA_004299465.1 Methylovulum sp.
CCAAAGCAACACCGGGGCCAAACTAAAAAACTGCCCGTAGCCACAGAAACTGACGACGGCAAACCCAAACCAACCTTTTTCGCCTCAGAACGTCTAACGTTACGGTAAGGGGCGCGCCGCCAACGAAAGCGAAACGAAGCCGCCGAACCTTGATAAAAATAAAACCCCAAAACCGCCAACGGGCGGCGCGTCCCTTTGACCGATTTGTTAGGCCAGCCAACAGAGCCAGAGCCAAACTACCACCGACCCAAAGGGTTTGGTTTGCCCCGATGTGTGGGGAACAGCAAACCCAACGATGACTGGACTTTACCAACGAAAACCAACGAAGGCAACGTGAAAAATGCACAAAGCCACCAGCGTCCACTGAAACCCAAACATGACAGCGAACAGTCAGCCCAACAAAACCCATCGCTCCATCGAGTTTGCCAACACAACGCGACACCGGCCTGCCTAGCCGCTCGGTAAACTGGCTTTCGCTATGATGCCTCCCTTTGCGGCTTGCAGCGGGCGCGGCTGAAACAGCCCGGCCAAGACACCACCCTACCACGCGCCTGATGCAAACGCATTCGTCCGATGGACAGGCGGCCCAACCACCATGAAGCCATTGATGGCGGGATGTTTGTTTCCAACCGAATGCCCAGCAAAGCGACCTGAACCTAATCCCGATGTTTCCGTAACAACAACAAACCGTAAGCACCGCCGGAAAAAGCGAAAACGAGCACAGGAACACGGGCAAGACAAAAACGAACATTAAGCCACGCAAACTGCCGAACCCAACATCAGAACAAAAACCGCCTGTTTGCTTACCCGCTGCGCTTCGAAACAAAGCGGCCAAGACAGTAAACCGAAGCCAAAACCAAACAAGGCCAAGGCAAAAAACGAACTGCAACGAAGAAACGGAAGCCCGAAGCAAACCGAAAAACTGTCCGTTACCACTGAAGCTCACGAAGACAAACCGAAACCGGTCGCTTTCACGCTAGACGGCCTAACGTGTTGGTAAGGGGCTGGCCGATGCGAAAAGCGACAGAAAGCCCCGGTGATTAATAAACCTTAATTTTCAAAACCGCCCCCGGTCGGCCAGTCCCTTTGACCGACGTGTTAGA
>SCST01000858.1 GCA_004299465.1 Methylovulum sp.
CCGGTTTTGACGAATATTATTTTCTTTATTTTGAAGATGCAGACTTGTGCAGGAAAATGCATAAGGCGGGGTATAGAACGGTTTATTATCCTTATGCCGACGTTATTCACCATTGGGAGCGGGCGGCGTATAAAAGCTTGCGCATGACTTGGATAATGGTTGTCAGTGCGATCAAATATTTCAATAAATGGGGTTATCGGCTGTATTGATGCTCTATACCATCATCAGGCTGCCGCAATGACTAAGCTATTAATCACAGGCGCAAATGGTTTTATCGGCAAGGCGTTATGCGCAACGCTGATGAGCGGCAATTATGATGCCGGACATTATAGGATAAACGCCGCGGTCCGGACGTTTGCCGTTTGCCCGGATGCTGTCGTCCCCATTATCGTCGGCGATATTGATGCAAAAACGGATTGGACCGAAGCCTTGCAGGCGGTCGATGTCGTGATTCATCTTGCTGCACGTGTGCACCTGATGCGCGACGATGCACCGGGACCACTGGCGGAATATCGCAAGACCAATGTCGACGGCACGATGAACCTTGCCCGGCAAGCGGTACAAGTCGGCGTGCGCCGTTTCATTTTTATCAGCACAATTAAAGTCAATGGCGAATACACGCTGCCGGGATGTCCTTTTACTGCCGATGATATGCCTGCACCGGTTGATGCTTACGCCGTTTCAAAATATGAAGCTGAACAGGCCTTGCGCGAGCTGGCCGCTACAACGGCTATGGAGCTTGTCATTATACGTTCATCCTTGGTGTATGGGCCGGGCGTCAAGGCAAATTTCTACAGTATGATGCGCTGGCTCGATAAACAAATCCCGTTACCTTTAGGCGCTATTGAAAACCGGCGCAGTTTGCTGGCCCTTGATAACCTGATCGACTTGATCATTATCTGCATTCGGCACCCGGCTGCGGTTAAGCAGGTATTTTTGGCTGCGGACGGTGAGGATATATCTACGGCTCAATTGCTGCGCCGTGTAGCTGCGGCATTAGGAAAAACAGCGTTATTGATGCCTGTGCCTATGT
>SCST01000162.1 GCA_004299465.1 Methylovulum sp.
CATTAACCGCATCGCCGACATGACTGCCGAAGCGCAAGCCGCGCAAGCCGTTGGGCTGGATTACGCCAAAGTGCAGCAACTGGAAGCCCTGCGTGAAGCGGCAAGAAATGAAGGCGGCGGCGCGGGTATGGGCATGGGGCTTGGCGCGGGCATCAGTTTTGGTCAAAACATCGCGCAAGCGATGAGTAGTCATCACGGCAATTCCGCCGCCGACCCCGTGGAAAAACTGGCGCAGCTAAAGAAGATGTTGGAAGCGGAATTGATTTCGGCCGATGAGTATGCCGCTAAGAAGAAAGCGATTTTGGATACCCTTTGATTGCTTGAACCGAAAACAACGTATATTTGCTGATGCGCGGAGCTGTCGTCCCAAGCCAAGGGTAACGTTATTTCATAGCCAAGGCCAGGCCGGCGCTGCAAAAAAACACCTTATCGCAGTGCTGTCCCATCAACTGCGCCGCCCTGCCCGATAAATCGACAAACTGCCGCGCCACGGGATTGTCGGGCATGATGCCGAAGCCGACTTCATTATGCACCAGCACCATATCGCAGGGCAGGCGCAAAACGGCTTCAAGCTCCCGCAGAGTGTCGGTTTCTGGTATTTGGTGATAGAGCTGGTTGTTCAGCCACATCGTCACGCATTCAAGCAGTACCGGCTGCTTGCAGTCTTTCAATGCCTCCAGCAAATTAAGCGGCGCTTCCAGTGTCGTAAACAACTCTCCGCGGCGTTGCCGGTGACGGTCGATGCGGGCCTGCATTTCGTTATCGATAAATTCAGTCGTCGCCAGGTAAAAAGGCTTGACCGGCCCGGCTCGTTCCAGGATATAGGCTTCCGCAAGGTGCGATTTGCCGCTTTTTACGCCGCCGATAAACAAGGTTTTCATAATGCGTTGTTAAAAATCATAAGGCCTGTTGGGCATTATTTTTCTATAACATTGCATAGTTCATTCGGATGATAAACAGGACATTCGGCTAAATTAAAATCTTTGGCGTTGCGTGTCACAAGTCCATCAATACCAGCACAAATGCCTGCCTGATATAATACCGCGTCTTCAAAATCAGTGAAACCAGACGCTATGGCGGCTTTTAAAATGTGTTGATTCACTTCGGCGACAGCAAACAACTCAAGCAACCCGTTAATAGCATTTTTTGCAGACTGCCTACCTATCATCTTGGTACATAAATAATCAAGGGTTGTAATGGTTGTTGTACACAAAAAACCTTGTATAACCGCTTGTTCTACTGCGCTAAACAAATGAATTGCATTTGCAGCAAAAGGCTGGCGATTAAGCAATACATCAAGCACAACATTCGTATCAAATAAAATCTTCAAAGGTACTTATCCTGCAAATACTGTTTGTAATCCGCACTATCGACCTTATGGTCGTGTAAAACTCCAATTAATGAGCGCGTAATAGGCGGAACGCTTACATTTTTTGTCTGCTGAGTAAGGTGTTGAAAATATTCGGTTATAATTTGCGAAATGGATTTATTTTGTTGTTTTGCATAAGCCCCGATTTGTTGAATAAGCTCATCTTCAAGATTTAATGTTAATTTAGTTTGCATAATGATCCTGGTCGAAGTTAAACCAATTCGTTATGAATAATACACCCAACATGGCGCATTCAATATAAATACTTGTTATGCGGCTACCAACTTAAGACGGAACAGTTATCAAAAACAAAGGGTTATGGGTAACGCGCTTTTTTCCCTGTCTAGGAAGAGAGGCTTGTCACCGTCACCGCCCTGGCTTGGTATTCCGCAATAACGCATTGCTAACCCGCCATTCCTCCTGCACATCAACAGGCTCCAAAAAGCTGGCTTTCCCCTGCGCACTAAACGCAATCGGCACGCCGTCGCGGTATAACACACGCTGGCTGGACTGGGTCGGCACACGTTGCCCCGGCGTGATAATGCCAGTTAAATTCAACGGATCGGCCGCGCTGATCGCTATCAACTCACCTTGTTTGGCTTGCTTGCGTATTTCCCTTAAGGCGCTGACCGCTTCGGGCAGCGCATACTGCTCGCCGGAAAAGCCCTGCACGAAACGGCCGCCGCGCAGTTCGCCGCGAGCTTCCAGGCGTCGGAACACATACAGCAATTCGCGCCAGGGCGGGACTATATCTTCCTGTTCCAGTAATTTCCGGAACACGACGCCATAGCGGCGCAGTAACACGCGGGCGATGTGCTCGCAGTGCGGATGGCGGCTCGTTTCATCGCCGGGATAATCGCGCAGCAAGGCCCAGCGGCCCGTGCTGCCGAACGGCTCGTAGCCAGGGTAACGTTTGCCGCGGCGCTGCTGGATTTTCTGCGGCAATATCAGCGAGCGCAGGCCCTGGAAGCTGTCGGCGGTAATCAGGCCGCAGGCGGTCAACTCGCCTAGCGCTTCTTCCAGTTGCGCTTTCAACAGGCCGGTTTCCGGCAGCAATTCGTCGAAAAAGCTGGCGCCGAAGGTTTTTAACGCCGCGTAGACTTTTCCTGCATTCGCGGATAACTCCAGCGTTTCCCTGGACGGCAGCGGCGCGTAAGCCCGCCAATGCGGCAGATGACTGCGGGCGATAAAGCTGATCGCTGTGGCTTTGCCGGCTGGATTTTTGCGTTTGCCTGCGGCGTTTCCGGCAGGGAGTTGCAAGCGTAGCCAGGTGAATTTCCCTGAACGGCACAACTGGTCGAGTTCGGATGCAAAAAAAGGCCGGATGCGTTGCGGCAGAATATCCTGCTCCCAACTGACGGCGGGCAGGCTGAGCCCTTCCAGTTGCAATAAGCGCTGTTGCAATGCATTTTCGCCGGAACCCGGATCGTTCAGGCCCTGCCAGTGAAACAGGAAGCGCATAAAGTCGGCCGGTGCCACCGGCTCGATTTCGCTACGCAATTGCTTCAGCGTATAACGATGGATACGCGCCAGCAAACCGCGTTCGCACCATTCGGTTTCTTCAGTTTCCGGCGTAAAGCGTCCCTGAATCGCAAAGCCCTCCTGTTGTAGTGCGGCCAAGGCCTGCGCAATTGGCGCATCAGCCAGCAGCAGCGGCTGCGCCAATTGCGCGACGGTAACGGGACCCAAGCCTTCCAGGCGGCTGCGGATGATTTCCCGTAGCGCCGTATCGAAATCGCCGGCTTCATCGCCGGCCACCGGTTCGATAGCAGGTTGCATCGTTGCTGAGGGAAGGACTAATTGCATGGCTTGCAGGCGCTCGGCGGCAACCCATAAACGGGTGTTTTCGGCAATCGTCAGCACGGTTGCACACCGGGATTGTTGCAAGTTTTCCAGCAAATCCCGCCAACCGGGACCGGCTTCCGTTTCGGTCAGAAAGCCCAAAACCACCAGCGCATCGTGTAATTCATCCGGCGTGGCCGCTTCCGGCCAGGCCTCTGTTTTTACGGCAGCTATCGCTTCAGGATTCAGATGGCCGATCTCGGCGGCGGTCTGCGGGTCCATAAAGCGGCGTTGCTGTATCGCCAAGGTGCGGCGTTCCTCCGCGGGCGCATCGTCGAGGAAGGCATAAGGCCGGGCATTGAGGATTTCCTGAGCGAGCGGCGATGGGTGGGTCAAGTCACGGGCAATAATCGCAATAGTTCCCTGTTCGATACCGGTCAATAAACGCTCCAGGCCGTCTATATCCATCAACTCATGCAAACAATCGGACAAGGTCTGGTTGACCAGCGGATGATCGGGCACCTCGCGGTCGCCGACAATGTTTTCAAAACAAGCCAGTTGGTCGGGAAAAATGACGGCGATCAAATCTTCGGCATCGTTGCGCTGGAAATAGGCCGGGACTTTTTTACCGGCACGATTGCGCGGTATCGCCAACGCGGTATTGGCGACCCAACGCC
>SCST01000163.1 GCA_004299465.1 Methylovulum sp.
GGATATAGAAAGCTGGGTGCTGAGGCTGGATAAGGCCCAGTCCGGTACCGGCGGCGGCGTTAATGTCTATAAGGTCCAGCATGCCGATGCCGAAGAGCTGGCCGACACCTTGAATGAAATTTTTACCGGCGCGCAAAAACAGGATCGATCCGCGAAGGTGGCGGCAGGGAAAAAAGCTTCTGAAATCAGTAATAAATCGACGGACAGCAAGACCGATACGAAAAGCTCATCGTCAAGCAGCAAACGAAGCAGCAGCCGGACCAAAAGCGCCGGCGGTACCGGCACGGCGGCCGTGGCCGATGTCGAGGATGTCCGGATTATTTCCGATAAAGCGAATAATGCCTTGATTATTGTCGCGACGCCACGCGAATATGACGTGATACTGCCGGTTATCAAGCAACTGGATCTATTGCCGTTGCAGGTGCTGATCGATGCGACGATAGTGTCGGTTTCGCTGACCGATGAATTGCAGTACGGTATAGCCTGGTACTTGAAAAAAGAAGCCAGCGCAGTGGGCAGCGGTTTGGGAGGGGCGGCTGTATTGGGAACAATGGGGCAAAAAGCAGTGGCTGCGACCAGTGCCGTCGCGACCGGCGGTTTGAGCGCCCTGTATAATTCGGGTTCGATTAATGCCTTGTTAAGCGCGCAGGCTACCAATAATAAAGTCAACGTTATTTCTTCACCGTCGTTGATGGTACTGAACAACCAGCAAGCGACGATAGAAGTGGGCGACCAGATACCGATATTAACCAGCAGCCTGTCAACCGCGGTTGGCAGCGGTACGAACGGCATCGCCCAGAGCAATTCTATTCAATACACGGACACCGGTGTCAAATTGGAAGTGACGCCCAGGGTTAATGCGAACGGCATGGTGATTATGGAGATTAACCAAAGTGTCAGCAGCCCCAAGAAAACCACGGTAAGCAATATTGAATCGGCAACTATCGAGAAAAAAGAAATCAATAGCTCTGTTGCCGTACACGATGGCGAAACCATTGTGCTGGGTGGCTTGATTGATGACAATAACGCGGCTAATAAAGGCGGCATTCCTTGGTTACACCAGTTGCCGTGGATAGGGCCGTTATTCGGCAGTACCGACAATAGTAGGATCAAAAAAGAGTTGGTGGTCTTGATTACGCCGCGTGTCGTCAAAAGCAAGCAGGATTCCCGTTTGATTTCCAGTGAATTCAAACGTAAATTGACCGGGATTTATCGTTAAATTGTAACTACTCAACCCCTTGCTGTAGGGCGTGCTGTACCCTCTGGGGCATAAACGCGCGCCATCAACGAACTAACACGTTATCCACGCGCCGGAGAAGGCGCGCGCGGCACGCCCTACGCTTCAGGCAAGAATCTGGCAACTGTAAGTGCGACAGAATCGCATCGTGCGGATACCCCTATATGGCACACACAATCCGCACCCACATCACGCTTGCATAAGTTGTTTCATGCTCATTCCTAAGTATGCACAAGCCTGTCATTCCGGCATCCCTGCCGGAATGACGGTGCTTTTACCGCTCGACCGGACTTGTGTATAACGATGAGGACGGAGCGTGGGAATGATAGGCAGGGGTAGAATAGTTACAAAAACAACCTGTTTAAGCTGTGTTGATCTGTGACTGAATATTTACGGCTGAATCCGCCCATTTTTAATGCAGTTATGCCGGCTACTCTATTGATTATTGATGATAACCCATCCGATATACGGCCTCTTGTCGAGATCCTGCGTGACCAGGGTTTTCGCATTATGGTTGCACTCGATGGCGCTGATGGTTTCAATAAGGCGGTTATCATGCAGCCTGCGCTGGTTTTGTTGGATCGCCTCATGCCGGACATGGACGGCTTAAGCACCTGTCGTTTGCTAAAATCCGACCCTCGCACAGCCGATATTCCGGTTATCTTCCTGACCGCGATGCAGGCCGTTGAAGACAAAGTAAAAGGCTTCGAGCTTGGTGTTTGTGATTACATTACCAAGCCCTGGCACCCTCCCGAAGTGATCGCCCGCTTGCGGGTCCATATCGCATTGCACCGCCGCCTTCGGGAAACTTCGGCCAATCAATTGCCCGAACCCTTAATATCAGCCGGTCCGGAAATGAACCGCGCCGAACAACGCGTATATAAAGCCCAGCAGCTTTATCTGCAAGCCATCGACACAACGCCGACCTTGACTGACATCGCGCACAGCATCGGGACTCATGCCCGTCAGTTAGCCGAGGATTTTCGCCAGGTCACGGGGCAATCCGCCCAGCACTGGCTGCGCGAAAAGCGCATGACACGGGCCTGCGAGCTGTTACTGACGACTGAAATGGACATTGGCCGAATCGCCGAGCAGGTCGGCTACACCTCAGCGGCGGCTTTTTCTAATGCGTTCCGGGAATATTTCAGCCTATCGCCGAGTGAATATCGCCGTGCTGCGGGTCTCGAGCGATAAGCTCGGCATCACTTGGATTTTGAACGTAAGCGTCGTTTAAATAAGTCGCGAGTTGTTGCCGGATGGCGACAAAATCATAGCGTTCTAAATGCTGTCTCACCTGCCCAGCAAGTGCTGGGTTATGATGCCCCAGGTGGTTGATACAGGCTTCAATGGCAAACACATCGCCCGCGTTCAGCGCGTTTTCCCAATCTAACTGCGTACAAGCTGAATAAGGCTTTGTATCGCTGTTTGGCGGTGCATACAGCCACACAATGTCCAGCACTTCAGCAATGGTGGCGAGTATCTTATTTTGAGAGGCGGGTTTACTGACCACGGCGACAAAGTCTTGCGTTTGTTCCGGCGGTGAAGCGGAAATTAAAATGACCGGCACGGCATCCCAGCCGTCAAGTTCGCGTAATTGAGGCAGCACTTGGTCCGCCGTGGTGTCCGCTAAATGAAAGTCTATCAGGACTAAATCGTAGCGCTTGGGTAAACGGGCGTAGTCCAGCAAGGCAGCGGCGGTTTCTGCCGCAACCACTTCAAATCCGATCGCCTCCAGCGATTCGGCCATGAAACGCCGGTGATCGGGCGTGTCATCAACGACCATAATGCGCCGCGACGGCCCTTCATAACCGATGACATCGTGTTGTCCGC
>SCST01000164.1 GCA_004299465.1 Methylovulum sp.
CGTCTTATCTCTGCATTAGATTCGTTACAACAAAATACCCAGCGGGTCATGGCGTTTTTTAGGTTACCGGATACTCACTATGCGCTTGGTAATGTATCTTAATCAATTCATGGCTCTATAGTTCTAATGATAAAAGAAATCGAGGCGCTGAAATGATTGATGGTAGTGGTGCAGGGGCTTAGGTCGGGCATCCTGCAAACGTTTGGGACGGGGGTGCAACCCCGTCCCGCATAGAGGGGAATTTCCAACGAGGCTAAAATATGATTAGCAAGTATTTCAATCCATACACCGATTTTGGCTTTAAAAAATTGTTTGGCGAAGAAGCGAGTAAAGACCTGCTGCTTGATTTTTTGAATCAACTACTGCCGCCGTACCATCAAATTGCCCAATTGAGCTTTAAAAATCCTGAAAACATGTCGGAAACTCTCGATGAACGCAAATCGATTTTCGACATTTATTGCCAAAGCGCGACAGGGGAACGTTTTATTGTGGAAATGCAAAAAGCCAAAATGCAGTTTTTCAAAGACAGATCCTTATTTTATTCGACCTTCCCGATACGTGAACAAGGCAAAAAAGGCGTATGGGATTTTCGTTTACTGCCGGTTTATTTCATTGCGATTCTGGATTTTAAATACGACGAAAAAGAAGACGAACGTAAATTCCGCCGCGATGTGTGTTTGAAAGACCAGGATGGCGACGTATTTTATAACAAGCTTCATTTTAAATTCCTGCAAATGCCGCTGTTTACCAAACAGGAACATGAACTCGAAACGCATTTTGATAAATGGGTTTATTTTTTAAAACACCTCGAAGATTTCGATCATATTCCAACTATGTTAAACGAGCCTATTTTTCAAAAAGGTTTTGACATCGCCGAAGTGTCACACCTTAACAGTGAGCAATACGACGCGTATCTTAAAAGCATCCTGGAATACAACGAGGCCAAAGCGGCACTGGATACGGCTTTTTATGACGGCAAGGCTGAAGGAAAAATTGAAGGAAAGGTTGAAGAAAAAATCGATGTTGCTAAAACAATGCTAGAGGAAGGCTTTGACATTGCCACTATCGTAAAAATAACCAAATTAACGATAAAAGAAATCGAGGCGCTAAAATGATTGATGGTAGTGGTGCAGCGGCTTGAGTCGATCATTCTGTGGAAATAGGGGGCATGGAAATAGAGGGCCGACCACGTTTATTTTAGCTTGCCCGTAACGATCACGAAGCACTGCCGGCGTTAAATCACCTTCTTTGCTCAATAACAGACTTCTTTACGGCGGGCGCCATGCCTCGTCCGAAACGTTTGGGTTGGTTATAATATTTGCAGCAACTCAGCTTAGAAGCTGTAAAAAACCTTATAATGTACAAATTTAATCGGGGTACGTCACTTATATTCGCGTCCCCCTATGGTTTCGTTTTTGTCATTGTCTGTTGTCCGGGGCGTTGTTAGAATGAATCAAATAATTTCTTGATGGACACTTTAATGATGAACCTTAACCAACCCACTTATGACGATATATTGAGGCTTTTTCAGGAGACTGATCGCAAGTTTCAAGACACAGACCGTAAGTTTCAGGAGACCGATCTCAAGTTTCAAGACACAGACCGCAAGTTTCAGGAGACTGATCGCAAGTTTCAGCAAACCCGTCGTGAAATTAAAGTGGTCAATGAGTCTATCGGCCGATTGGGTAATCGTTTAGGTGACTTTGTCGAAGAGATGGTGCGTCCTGCGGCAGTCCGGTTGTTCCGTGAACAAGGCATCGATGTGCATGAGGTGCATCGTGGGGTGGAGGCCAGTCGGGATGGCGATGATATTGAAATCGATTTGTTGGTGGTGAATACCACCGATGTGGTTGCCGTTGAATGCAAGAGCTTACTGGGTATTGACGATGTCAATCAGCATTTGCTTTCATTGGGCAAGCTTAAAAAGTTGTTGCCGACTTATGCTGAAAAAAGAGTCATGGGCGCTGTTGCGGCGATGGTGTTACCGGATAATGTAGGGCGTTATGCTTATAAACAGGGTCTGTTTGTGATCTCACAATCAGGCGATCACTTGTTAATCCGTAATGATGTGAAATTTAAGCCCCACGTTTGGTAGGCATTACAAAAAATAACTGCAGTATTTTTTTACGCTCGTTACGCTCGTTACGCTCGTTCCCAAGCTCCGGCTTGGGAATTGCGGTAAGAAGCTCTAGTACTCAGTCAACTTAGTTTTGACGGGTGTAACTAAAGACCTACGAGGTTTTTAAAACCTCGTAGGTCTTGCAGTGAACTAAAAACGTTACTCGACAAAACAAAAATGACTGAGTACTAGCTTCGCGTATCCCTCATGGGCACCAATACCTACGCAAGTGACTGGAAGCTAGAACTTCCAAGACCGCGTTCCCAAGCCGGAGCTTGGGAACGCGCGTAACTCGGGAACCCCAGGCGTTGCAGGTTCCGGCTTGCGTGGAAGTTGGATTTACGAAGTTAATTGGGGTTATCCGGCCATATTCCTAGCACCGCGACGCACACGCTCAGACCGATCTGGGGAGGAAGGTTGGTGAACGGGGTGCTGTTGCCGCCGCCGGAGCCGCCGCCGCCCGAAACACCGCCGAGGGCGGCCTGGGTGCCGCCGATGGGGGCGTAGATGTTGGCGGTGACGGAGTCACGTCCATAAGCCGCTGTTGCGGCGGCAAGCTGTACACTATTGCTCGGCACGTTGGTGGTGGCCGGGCTGGTCGTCGTCGACACTACAGCCGGACCGCCCGACGAGCCGGCCGGCGGCAGGTTAGTCGTCTGGAGCGTCGATATTTCCTGTCCGCGCATTTGTCCATAGTTTACGGGAGAAATGGTAACGCCGCCCGAGTTGGTGGCGCTGGTCACGCCGACGGGGGAGCGCCCCCGCAGATCCGGCACCCCGAAAGTGCTTTTACCGTCGCCGCCGTACGTGACGCCGAACAGTGCGTACGCGGCCTGATATTGTTGTATGGATAGAAGCTGTCCGTTGGCAGAAACATAGCCGTTCGGGCAATACCGGGAGGCCATGTAGCACACCGTGCCTATGAGTGGCTCCGCAGCGCAGGCGGAAGCCGTTTCGACGCCCACCACCGCGCTCAGGGCGGCCACGGACAGAGCGGCGATGCGAAGGAGCGAACGGACGCTTTCGGTGCCGGGAGCGCTGGCAGCCGAACAGGACAGAATAGTTGCCTGGGGCATTTGGTATCTTTGAATCATGCGTATACTCCAATGGTTTTGTTGTATTGTTTGAATTAGGAGTCGGCAATAAATAACTTGTCGTCTGGCCGCTGCACGAGGGGACTCTAGCCGCGACCAATGGCGTAGGCTAGAGCCTATACTGCCTCGACAACAGGCATTTGGGAAACGGAAAGTTATTTCTGACGGAATCCTCAAGAGCCCCTCCTCGCAATCGATAGGAGAGGCATTTACGGTATGCCTTGTGGCGTCAGGTACAAACGGGCGCCGCTTTTTGTTTCTCAAAGGCTGCCTCCAAGACACGCCAGCTTAAGAATATACGAAGGTAAAGCCGCGATGCAAGTTATACCAGAGCAACCGCGTTTAAACTTCCAAAGCAAGGCAACTCGCAATAAATAAAATACACGATAAATCAACCAACAATAGAACGCAGATGACGCTGATAGTTATACCCACAGGGCACAAGTGATTAACGTAGATTTTTCATGGATTATCCGTGGTTATCATAATCATCTGCGTCATCTGCGTTCTATTGTATTTGGGGTTTATTTTTTGCGGGTTACCTAAGTGCTGTAAATTATTGTTGTTAATGCTCGTTCCCAAGCTCCGGCTTGGGAATTGCGCTAAGAAGCTCTAGCTTCGCGTATCCCTCATGGGCATCAATACCTACGCAAGTGACTGGAAGCTAGAGCTTCCAAGACCGCATTCCCAAGCCGGAGCTTGGGAACGAGCACAAACCCCATCCCGCTTGGCAACTAACGCGGGACAGGTTTGCAAGCCCGTCCGGCAATTTTCGCAACATAAAACTATGGACATCCATAGCAAATCGGATAAAGTTTAATAAACAATTAGCGGACTACGCGCGTGACCCTTGAGGCTAAGCCAAGGTCCTGTCTAATCGCATCCAGATCATACAAAACAATAGAGAAACTCCAATGCGCGAAAAAAACACTGCAAGGCAAGCCGAACGTAAGTCTGTTGATAACATCGATGTGATCCCTTACGACGTAGCATTTGCGTCGTTACCGTTAGTGCAGGCGGATGCATTGACGGTTAAGGAAATCGTCTTTATCGAAAGCAATGTCGTCGATTACCAGGGATTGATTGACGGCATCAAGCCGGGTGTGGAAGTGCATGTACTGGATGCCTCTGGGGACGGCCTGGCGCAGATAGCGGAGATTCTGGCCGGGCGTAGCGGCATCGACGCCGTGCATATCCTGTCGCACGGCTCCGAAGGTGCGGTGCAACTAGGGGCGTTGACGCTGACGGCGCATAACATCGAAACCCGCTCCGGGGAACTGGCCGAGATCGGTCAGGCGCTAAGCGCTGATGCAGATATATTGCTGTATGGCTGTGACGTGGCGGCGGATGCGGATGGCAAAGCGCTGGTGGATCGATTGGCGGTGCTGACCGGTGCCGATGTGGCGGCGTCGGATGATTTGACCGGTAGCGCGTATCTGAAAGCCGACTGGGATTTGGAGTTTCTCACAGGTGAACAGAACGTCGAAGCCAAGCCCCTTGTTTTGACGCCGTACGGTTCCACGCTAGTGAACAATACGCTCGATTTCAGCAGCGATATCGTTAGCAATTTCGTTACTGCAACCCACCCGACCGCCAATTTCGGGACTATTAACTTAAAGATTGTTGACAATGCCAATTCCACTGGCACTGCTAGAGCGTCTCTTACTGACGCCACAACGGGGCAAGTCAACGGGAGCTTCAGCGATTTCTATTACAGCGGCAGTACTGGAAAATATTTGGTTGTTTACTCTGATGGGCGAGAGTTCAGTTTTCAATCGGTGAAATTTGGAAGCTATGGAAGTACCGTTTATTCAAGTTTGACCGCTTACGCTTATCGAGATGGTATTTTGCTTGGCAGTCAAACGATATCAACTACCTTTCCTTCCGGGACTTCATA
>SCST01000165.1 GCA_004299465.1 Methylovulum sp.
GCGTTTTTCGGTCGCCGCCAGCGAATGCATTAAGGCCGTGCCGACCAGCCACGGCATGAATGACGCATTTTCGACCGGATCCCAAAACCACCAGCCGCCCCAGCCGAGTTCGTAATATGCCCACCAACTGCCCAAGGCGATACCCAGCGTTAAAAACATCCAAGCCATATTCGTCCACGGCCGCGACCAGCGCGCCCAGGCGGCATCGAGCCGCCCTTCCAGTAACGCGGCAATGGCAAACGCAAATGCGACCGAAAAGCCGACATAACCCATGTACAGCATTGGCGGATGGATAGCGAGGCCGGGGTCTTGCAGCAAAGGGTTCAGGTCACGCCCTTCTAACGGCGCTGGAAACAATCGTTCAAACGGGTTGGACGTCAGCAACAAAAACAGCAGAAAGCCGATAGACACCAGGCCCATCACGCCCAGCACCCTGGCAACCGTCATCTCGGGAATGGCTTTACTGAACCGGGCCACTAAGCCCGTCCAGCACGACAGCACCAACGCCCACAGCAATAACGAGCCTTCATGCGCCCCCCATACACCCGAAACCAGGTATAGCGTCGGCAACGCGGTATTGGAATTCCTGGCGATATACGCGACGGAAAAATCGTGGACGATACAGCTATAAGTCAAACAACCGTATGCCATCGCGATAAACAGCAATTGCGCAAACGCGGCGGGTTTCGCCACCGCTATCCAGCCGGATAGACCGCGGAATGCGCCGATGATGGGTAAAGTACCCAGCACCATCGCCATGCACAGGGCGAGTATCAGGGAAAAATGGCCTAGTTCTGGGATCATTATGATTAACCTATAGCGATGTTACCGCGCGCTTTTGATTGTGAGATATAACGCTTATTGATGTGTTGCCCTTGCTATCTATGGCAGGCACATCAATAAGCGAATGATGTGCTATCACCTAGACACTTTATTCCATTAATTTCGGCACGTTGCTTCTCCAATCGCGTAATGGCTTGTTGTTTTTCCATATTTGCATCCACGTCATCAACTCAAAGCAACCGACTGGCAATGCAACCCGTCAATCCGAAGCAAGCCCTTATCATTCGTCAGCAACACCGCCTGTTCAGCCAAAGCCGTTGCACACACCACCGCATCTGGCAATTTCAAACGGTACTGTTGGCGTAATGCTATGGTTTTTTCTTTGACGGCATGAGTCAAACCAACAACTTGAACATCATCGATAAACAATTCCAGCCAATGCCGTTGTTGCAACGTCAATGCAGGATAAACGCGTAATTCTATTTCCGTAATAATGGAAATGGCATAGTGGGCTATCGGCAAAGATTCTTGCAATACACCTTTTTGCAAATAGATGACAATATTAGTATCCAGCAGATACTTCATTGTGCATCATCCCATTCTGTCCTTATCGCTTGTTGATACGCCAAACCATCTTCTTGCCAGGCGATAGTGCCGCTGTACTTCATTAAATCGACTTGTTCATCAACCGAATCATTATCATACATAACAATCACTTTTGCCTTTGACGCAGTGATAGTGTCTGGCAATTGCAACAGTATTTCATGCGATTCGGTTATGGTGGCATCTAATTCAATCGCTTGCATTGTCATCGTCTATTGCCCTATCGTTTGGTTTATGCCGCAACAAGTTTTCTATCATTTTCCAGATGTTGACTCAACCTGCTTTTTCAAACTCGCCTTAACTTCCGGCGGCATGTAATTCTCATCATGCTTCGCCAGCACTTCCTCGGCGACAAACACGCCACGGCCGTCCAGCTTGCCGTTCGCGACGATGCCCTGCCCTTCCCTGAACAAATCCGGCAAGATGCCGGTGTATTCGACGGTGACTTCCTTGCTGAAATCGGTCAATTTAAAGCGCACCGTCAAACCGTCGCCGGGACGTTCGACCGAACCTTTAACGACCATGCCGCCCAAACGGAACAACGCGTCTTTCGGGGCTTTCCCTGCCATCACGTCGGTGGTGGAGAAAAAATACATCAGGTTTTCGTTGAAGGATTTAAGCGCGAAACCCACGGCGGTGCCTATGCCGAGAATCATCAACACAATCAGGATTAAACGTTGTCTTCTTACCGGTTTCATGAATTTTGCCGTTTTTGTTTGTTTGCGAGCTGCCGTAAAAATTGTTTGCGCCGGATGACCGGCAGCAGGATGTTCGCCAGCAGCACGACAAAACAGACGCCATAACTGGTCCAGACATAAAAGGCGTAACCGCCCATCGCGAAAAATTCCTGCAGACTCATGATTGTTGCTCCGTGACCATTTTTTTAACCCAGGCCGCAGTGCGTTCGCGTTGCAGCAATTCCAGCCGCGCCCGTTGCAGCATCGCAACCAGGTAATAAAATTTGAACGCAACCGCCATCGTCAGCAGCGGCACCAGCATGCTGACATGGATCGACGGTTTGTCCATTTTGGTCACCGTCGGACCTTGATGCAAGGTGTTCCACCATTCGACCGAGTAATGAATAATCGGGATATTAACGACGCCGACCAAGGCCAGAATCGCGACGGCTTTTGACGCCGTGCGCTTGTCGTCTATCGCATTGTACAAGCCGATAACGCCCAGGTATAAAAACAGCAGGATCAATTCGGAAGTCAGCCGCGCATCCCAGACCCACCAGGTTCCCCACATCGGTTTGCCCCATAAGGAGCCGGTAACCAACGCAATAAAAGTAAAACCGGCACCGACCGATGCACTGCTGATCGCGACGATTTCGGCCAGTTTAATGCGCCAGATCAAGCCTATCGCACCGGCCATCGCCATGACGATATAGATGAACAATGACATCCACGCGCTGGGCACATGGATATAGATGATGCGATAGCTGTCGCCTTGCTGGTAATCGGGTGGGGCCAGATACAAGCCGCCGTACAAGCCGCCGGCCAGCAATAATAAAAAAATAGCGCTCAGCCAGGGTATTAATTTTTCAGTCAGCGCATAAAAATGCGGCGGTGAGGCCATCCGATGGAAAAATCGACCGACAGGATCAGGGATAAATTTCATAGGGTCAAATAATAGTGTTGGGATACAAAACCGTGCGGAAACAGCATTAGGAACGTGCATAAAATAAATTAGACAACTTGAAACACCGATGCCGTTCGTCCTGAGCTTGTCGAAGAATGAACTCGCCGAAGTTATAATGTGCGCGTTCCTTAGCCGCGCCTTTCCACAGGCGTCAAGACATGATGAGCGTCAATTCATGCTCATTTTTAATGCCGCCGCAGCCGGCCACGGCGCCAATACCAGCGCCAACAATAAAATGGCGATCAGGATATTGATTTGCGCGCCCACCTGCAAGCCGTTACCGGCCATTTCAACGGCATTGCCGGCAAAAATCAGCACCGGCACGTACAGCGGCAACACCAGCAGCGATAAAATCATGCCTCCGCGCCGCAAACCCACGGTTAATGCGACACCGATTGCACCGATTAAGCTCAACACGGGCGTGCCCAACAGCAAGGTCAATAATAAGGTTCCGATAGCCGGCTGCGGCATGCCCAAAAACACCGCCAACAGCGGCGCAACCAGCAATAACGGTAAGCCGGTAACCAGCCAATGCGCGACGATTTTACCCAATATCAGCACCGATACAGGGTGCGGGCTCAGTAAAATCTGTTCCAAGGAGCCGTCATCAAAATCCGAGCGGAACAGGCTGTCCAACGACAGCATCGCCGCCAGCAATGCCGATACCCAGATGATGCCCGGCGCAATCGCGTGCAATAATTGCGGTCTTGCGCCTATGCCAAGCGGAAACAGCGTAATGACCAACACGAAAAACAATAAAGGATTGGCGATTTCCGAGCGGCGACGTAGCGCTAAAATCAGGTCGCGGCGGATAATGGCAAAAAATGCGTGAGTTAAAGACATCAGGATAAATGAATACGTTGAACATCAACGCCGGGCAGGTTGAGATCATGGTGCGACGTTAACACTACCAGGCCGCAACGTTGACAGTGTTCGGTCATTAAGGTTTCGGTCAGCTTTATGCCTTGTTTGTCCAGCGACGTAAACGGCTCGTCGAGTATCCACAAACGGTTTTGCGTAACCAGTAAACGCGCGAGCGACAGGCGGCGCTTTTGTCCCGCCGATAAAGCCTGTACCGGCACGTCATCATAGCCCGCCAATTGCACGCGCCCCAATGCATCGGCAATAGCATAGCTGCCCGGTTGGCCCAAGGCCAGCGCGACGCTTAAATTTTCCAGTACCGTCAGTTCTTTTTTGATGCCGTCCAGGTGGCCGATGTAGGCCATATCCGCATGATATTGGTTATCATTAATACCGGCGCCACACCACCGGATCAGGCCCTCGTCAGGCTCCCTGAATCCGCATAATATCCGCAACAGCGATGTTTTACCGCTGCCGTTCTTGCCTTCCAGCAACAAGACTTGGCCTGCGCCCAGTTCAAAAGACAAATCAACGAACAACACGCGGTCATCGCGGATGCAGCTTAAGTCTATGCCTTGCAACAAAGGCTTTGTCATTGGCTTAAGCGCTGGCGCAATATTTCATACAACAATACGCCCGTCGCCACCGATAAATTCAGGCTTTCCACCTGGCCCTGCATCGGCAGTTTAAGCAACACATCGCATTGCTCGCGGGTCAATCGCCGCATGCCCTTGCCTTCAGCACCGACGACCAGTGCCAGCGGTACGTTAAAATCGACCTGATAAGCGGTTTGCGTCGCCTCGCCCGCCGCGCCCATCACCCAAACGCCCTGCTCCTTTAGCCAGCGCAAGGTGCGCGACAAGTTCGTCACCTGGTAAACCGGCACCGTTTCCGCCGCTCCGCTAGCTACTTTGCACACCGTCGGCGTAATGCCGGTCGCATTGTCCTTGGTGATAATCACGCCGTGCACGCCGGTCGCATCGGCCGTTCGTAAACAGGCGCCGAGATTGTGCGGGTCCTGCACGTTATCCAGCACCAGGAATAAGGCCGTTGTCGTGAGATTTTCGACGGCGGCTTTCAGCTCATTTTCTGATAATTCGGCCGGCATTTCGACTTCGATGACGATGCCTTGGTGATTATTGCCTTCGGCGAGTTTATCGAGCTTCTTGCGTTCTGTCTTTTCCGGCTCTATGCCTAAATCCAGCAAGGCCTCGATCGCCTGGCTTAAGCGCTTGTCCAGCCGCTGCGCGTCTATCCAGGCCTTGC
>SCST01000003.1 GCA_004299465.1 Methylovulum sp.
GCTGAAACGATGAACGAAACACCAAATTTTGACATGCTTGCAAAAGGGGTAGCTACCGGGGTCGTCGCAACTATAATCGTCGAATCCGGTAAAGGGGCTATCGGCACATTAGCCAAAAATCCGTTCGTCATGTTCAGCCTGGGGCTTGTCACCGGCTATTTTGCGCATAAATATCGCAAAGAGATTATCTCGGTCACCCATAAAACCGCCGAGCACGGCAAGGATTTTATAGTACGCCAAAAGGAACACCTCAAAAATATGCTGCCTGAGTGCAGGGAAACCCCGGAAGAAGTTAACTGACTGATGGCCACTCATCGCAACACTGCCGGCATCGGGAGCAATGGCATTCAGCTCTATTTCCGTTGTTCTTAATTCCCTTCGCTTACAGCGTAAATAAGCAGCGCGGCTATTCATCAAACTTAGGAATAAGCACGAAATAACTTATGCGTAATCATTCGGGCCCTCGTTAATCTATTTGAAGCGTAGGGCGCGCCGCGCGCGCCTTTCCCGATGCTTGAATAACGTACTTAACGCTGGTGGCGCACGGCACGCCCTACAGTTGCTCAACTTGTTTCATGCTCATTCCTTACTTTTTTGTTCCGAATGACTGCTTACAATTTCCATATAAACCCGTTTAACCTGCGCCTCGCCGTAGCACCGCTCCAATCGGCGCACGGTGAAATGGGCTTTCGCCATTTTTTGGTAATGATGGATAAACAGGAGATTAACCGATGCACCGCCTATTAAACCGATGGCGGGTATCGCCTGCGCGGCCAGTTTTTCCGAAACCGGGATACTGAATCGGGTCGATACCGCGCTGAGTAATTTAACCAGCGCGGGCGCGCCTTCTTTTGACAAGCCTCGCGCGGCAACATGGTGGGCGGTGTCGCTTAAGCTTTTCGTTAAAAATGAACGCACGGCGTAATAGCTGGTATCCGCCGACTCCGAGCCGGCACCGCCGCCACTCAACGCAAATACGCTCAGGCAGGCCATTTTAGTGTCCATATCCTCCAGATCTTCGCCTTCAGCGCGGGCAATATCGGCGATAGATCGCAACATGATCGTCGCGGATAGAGGCAGCTCGATCGCCAGCGCGGCAATGCCAAAGGTGCCGCCGACGGCACCGCTCAGTCCGGCGAGAACTTGGTGCATTTTATTGGCAGGCGTGGCGGGCGCGGATTTCAGCGAATACAAAGCCCCGTCCAAAGCTTTTTTTAAAGCCAGATGGGTAATGCGGCTAACGACCGTGGACCAATGTCCCGGCAATGCAGCCATCGCCTTTTCTATCGGCATGCCGACTAACTGGCTCATACGCGTGGCCAGGCTCATCGATTCCAGATTTTGAGCCGCATGCACCAGGGCGACAAAATCAGCCTGCTGCATTTTTTAATTGTCCTGGATGTTTTTTATCATGCCGGCGTAGTAATCCACCATTTGTTCCAGAAAATGAATCAGCGCATCGATCTCGTTTTTTATATCATGGATGAAATTATGATGCAGGAAACCTTCCGCAACATAGAATGACAAGCCCATATAAATGGTATTGCAGCCCATGACGATCATAACGATCGCGGCGAGCTTCAACATCAGCCCTCTAAAATGGGCGCTCATCTTGCCGAAAGCCACGCTGATAAACAGCATGGTAGGCAGGGTGCCGGCGCCAAAGGTCAGCATCAGCAAGCCGCCTTCGGTAAGGGTCGTCGCCGAGGTCGCCTTGACCGCCATCGCAAAGGTTAACGGACAGGGCATCAAGCCGTTTAACAGCCCGGCCATCATTGCACCTAGCGTAGGGCCTTTAGTTCTCGATGCGGCATAAGCCTTGCGCAAGACTTTCATCGGTATCAGCCTTACCGAACCTTGAAAAGGAATCCAGCCTAAAATACCCAGCGCGAGAATGATTACGACAAAGCCGATAAACATTTGCAGAACGCTCTGCATTTGCCCGAAAATCCCGCTGGAAACCAGCACGACGCCGAGCGCCGCCGCGGCAAACCCGACCATCGTGTAGACGAATATCCTGGCGACCTGGTAGACAAAATACGGCCAATAACTTCTGGTCGGGCCGGAATTCATAAAGTAACCGGAAACCAGCGCGCCACACATCCCCAAACAATGCCCGCTGCCCAACATGCCGGCCATGAAAGCCAGGCCGTAATCAAATCCGCCGGATACGGCAGCGACATGCTGCATACCCATATCCATTGTTGAATGGTCCATCGTGTTCCTATTTTTTACTTAAGCGTAATGAGTTGACTATCACCGAAACCGAGCTTAATGCCATCGCCGCCGATGCAATCATCGGATTTAATCGGCCCAGGGCCGCCACCGGTATT
>SCST01000166.1 GCA_004299465.1 Methylovulum sp.
TTCACAGTCTCTTTACGGGAAGGGCGTTAAAAGTTTAAAAACACCGATCCCATAATCATATGGTGCATCGTGTTATGGGTATGCGTGGCATCGTCGAGATATTGGTTCAGATACCCGACCTCGGTTCGGACGTTTTTATTAAAAGACCAGCCCAAGCCGGCAAAAACACGGTTCTGGTCGAAACCGGATTGCCCGCCGTAGGGCGTCGAGTTCAGGCGGATAAAGAACTCGTCCCAGGCAATCAGGCTTAAGCGCGGTTCGGCGTCCAGGGGATGCATAAAGCGTATCATCTGGCGCGGACGGAACCGGACCTCATCACCCAACAGGAAATTGCTTTCGAACATCGTCCTGAATGTGAACGTCCCGACGCTGGTGGGCATGACATAGCGGAATGCCGGCCAGACGTCCTGCTGGGAGATATAGCTTTTCCCGACATTTTGCGTAGGCAGCCAGGTATAGCCCGCCCAGATCGTCGCCCGGTCGCTCAGCGAATAACCTATCGCCGTACGCACCATGCCCTGGTACCAGTGATCCCAGTCACGATCGAAGCGGGCCTGCCCCTCCAGCCAGATACGGCCTTTCTCGAGGCTTGGATCGATTGTTGTCAAACTGCCTTCGCCGATGACTTGCAACCAACTGCCGGCATCCTGGAACAAATCGTCCTGGGCCATCGCATCGGGCAGCATAAAAGCGGAGCTTAGCAGCATCAATATTCCAGCTAAATTCTTTTGCATTTTGTAAGTCCCATAGCTGAGCGGTGCGCAATCACCATTTAAAGAGGACAAGCAATGGGGCGACGAAAAGTGCCCCATAAATATTGTCATGTCTTGATTAAACCCAACAATCCCTTCATTAACGCCAGCGGCGTCGGCGGACAGCCCTGTATCGTCATATCGACCGGAATGACATTAGCCACAGCGCCGCAACTGGCATAAGACACGCCGAATTCGCCGCCGCAGGCTGCGCAATCGCCGGCGGCGATCACCCATTTCGGGTCCGGCGTGGCTTCGTAGGTGCGCAGTAGCGCCGTTTGCATGTGCCGCGATACCGGGCCGGTTACCAGTAAGACATCGGCGTGGCGCGGCGATGCGACAAAATGAATGCCGAAACGCTCTATATCGTAATACGGGTTGTTGAGCGCATGGATTTCAAGCTCGCAGCCGTTACACGAACCCGCATCGACTTCCCGGATTGCGATACTGCCGGAAAACCGTTTGTCGATATGGCGCTTGATTTCGATGCCGAGCTGTTCCAGTTCATCGTCGCCAGGTATCTTGAACCGTTCGGTCACAATACCCGTTTTCACTATTTTGGTAAAAAGTCTCAACATGACGAGTCCTATAAATCATTGCCTGAATAAGAGCCGTTCAGGGATTTGTTGCAGACGGGAAAATCCGGCACGATATTGTTTAGCACGAGCTTTTCCAGCACAGGCCAATTGAGCAGACTGGGATCGCGCGGGTAAAAGCGGGCGATTTTATTGTCGCCATCGAAACGGATAAAACTGACGATCTCACCGCGCCAGCCTTCAACAATACCCAGACCTTCGCTGTCGGCTTTAGGCGCCTTCCACTCGGTGGCAAGGACGCCGTCGACGAGCTGGTCGATCAGGTCTTCGATCAAATGCAAGGACGCATTGATTTCCTTATCCCTGACCCAGAACCGCGACGCAATATCGCCTTGTGTTTCGAGCGGAACCCGGACCTTGACGCGGTCGTACGGCGCATAAGGGGCGTTCTTGCGCACATCAAAGCGCTGGCCGCTGGCGCGCCCGACATAACCCAAGGCGCCGAAAGCGGCGGCAATGTCCGGTGCGAGAAATCCCGCCGTATAAAGCCGGTCTT
>SCST01000167.1 GCA_004299465.1 Methylovulum sp.
ACCTGGCGGATGCGCCGACGCTGTTGGAACTGCCCACCGATTATCCACGGCCTAAAAGCAGCCGGCATCAAGGGGCCGTGCATGAATTCAACATAGCCCCGCCGCTTGCCGGGAAACTGTCGGCGTTGGCGCAGAGGAAGCAGTTGTCGCCGTTCGTGCTGATGTTGACGGTCTTTGCCGTGCTGCTCAGCCGTTACAGCGGACAAACCAGGGTGTTGGTCGGCACGCCTTTTGCCGGACGACTGACCAGGGAGCTTGAAGACCTGATCGGTTTTTTTGTCAACAGCTTGCCGATCAACATTAACTGCGAAGGCCGGGTTCCCTTTAGCACGCTGTTGCAAAACGCGCAGCGCAGTTTTCTCGAAGTATCTGAACATCAGGCCATACCGTTTGAGAAGATTGTTGAATATTTACAACCGGAGCGTAACGAAGCGGTCAGCCCGTTATTCCAGGTGATGTTCACGTACAACCATGCTTCAGCCGGGCAATCCTCATTGGCGAATTTAGCCTTGGAGCTTATGCCGGTTCCTCATGCCAGCGCAAAATTTGATATGACCTTAGCGCTACAGGAAACGGTTGACGGCCTGGCTTGCTCGCTGGAATACGATACCGATTTGTTTGCCGCGGCCGGCATTGCACGGATGATGGCGTGTTATCTCCACTTGCTGCAGGCGGTTGTTGAAAAGCCCGATACGCGGGTTGCCGATCTTAGCCTGTTATCGCATGACGGCTATCAAGCCATTATTTATCAAAGGAACCAGCTTTGGACTGACGGATCGCACCAGACGACGGTGCAGGAAAATTTTCAAAAACAGGTGCAACGCTCGCCGGATCATCCCGCCGTGATTCATCGCGGTCAGGCAGTCACTTATCGTGAACTGAATGCACAAGCCAATCGCCTGGCCTGTTTATTAAAAGCTTACGGTGTCGCGGCAGGGGATGGTGTCGCGCTTTACCTGGAGCGGGGTATTGATTTTATCGTTGCGGTGCTGGCGGTGTTAAAGTCAGGCGCAAGCTATCTGCCGCTGGATTTGGCCTATCCGCCAGAACGCCTGAAGTTAATGCTTGAAAAAGCCCGTAGCGCGCTGCTGGTCACGCAGTCGTCTTTGCTTGCGATTGCTGAGGTGATTCATGATGCGGAGCGCTTGTTGGTGTTGGATCAGGCGGATTTAAAGCCGTATTCCGGCAGTGACCCGGAGGTCTCTGGATTTCCAGGTTCTCCGGCCTATGTGATGTACACCTCGGGCTCCACCGGTATGCCGAAAGGGGTCGTCATACCGCATGCGGCAATCAACCGGTTGGTCGTCAATACCAATTATGTCGATATTCATGCAGGCGACCGGGTCGCGCAAGCCAATAATACGGCATTCGATGCAAGCACTTTTGAGATTTGGGCGGCATTATTGAATGGCGCGAGCCTGGTCATTGTCGACCGGGATATTAGCCTGGCGCCCGATGTTTTCGCCGATTTCCTGGGAACGCAAAAAATTACCGTGCTATTGCTGACGACGGCGTTGTTTAACCAGATCGTCCGGCAACAGGCGGATGCTTTCGCCGGTTTGCGCTATTTGCTGTTCGGCGGCGAAGCCGTCGATCCGGTACAGGTCAGGAAAGTGCTGGCGCACGGCAAACCTACGCATTTTTTACATATATACGGTCCCACCGAAAGCACGACGTTTGCATCGTGGTATGACATTCAGGCGCTAGGACCCGATACGGCGACAGTTGCTATCGGTTGGATCGTGTCGAATACGCGCTTGTATGTACTCGATCGTTTCCTCAAGCCGGTGCCTGACGGCGTTTGCGGCGAGCTTTATATTGCCGGTGACGGATTGGCGCTGGGTTATTTACACCAGGCCAAGGAAAGCGCCGATAAATTTGTGCCCGACCCATTTGCCGTGAAG
>SCST01000168.1 GCA_004299465.1 Methylovulum sp.
CTTGGCGATAGGGGTCGCTTTAGCCGACAGGAAAGTCATGATGTAGATATGCTCGGTATTGTCGGAAATAGGAATGCCGAGGCAGGTGCTGATGCCGGCCCGTTGCGCTTCAATGCCCCTGATAAATACGTCGGGCCGGCCAATATCCTCGATCAGTACCGGCATCCCCGATTGCCAGACCTGGCCGGGTATGCCTTGGCCCTTCGGCATATCGATTTGTCTCGAAAGCTGTTCAAAATGGTGCAAGGTGCCGTAATAGCCGTCGACAACGCGAAGCGTATCTCCTGATGTGTCGCTCCATACCTCGATGGCGCCTGCGTGTTCTTCATCATCGCCGCATAAAAACATCACGACGGCCAGCAGGAAATCGCCTGAAAAAACAGGAATGGCAATGCCGCAGGTCAAACCGGCTTTTTTCGCCGCGGCGGTTCGCTTAAAGTAGGAATGTTCAAATTCCGTCAGCATAATCGGGTGACCTTGCGCCCAGGCTTTGCCGGGCAGGCCTTCATTGTAGGCAAAGCGCTGCTGTTCGCTGGCGGCTTTAAAATCGGTTAATGCGCCGTATAAACCCGAGCCGAATTCCAATTGGGTGCGTTCCTTGTCTGGAATCCATATTTCAGTAACCTTGATAAACGTTTTCATGTTCGTGGTGTGGGTATAACTTATTTGAGTAATTCAGCCATTGCGATGACATTTTTAGCCATTTCACCCAGCGTAATATTCCTGTCCATCGCCAGTTTTCTAAGCGTGTGATAAGCCTCGTTTTCAGTAAAATTCCGGGTTTTGATTAAAATAGCCTTGGCGCGATCGATCTGTTTACGATCTTCAAGCTGTACACGGGCTTCTTCCAGTGCATTTTTGAGCAATTGCTGCTGTTTAAACCGGGCGATGGCGACATGAATGATGCTGGGGAGGCGCTTAACGTCCAGGCCGTCGACGATGAAGGCGCTGACCTCGGATTTAATCGCCTGGTTAATGGTGTCGACATTGCCGTGCGCGACAAACATCACGACCGGCACTGGCGATTGCTGATTAAGACGGTAAAGATCGGACAGTATTTTTTCAGTAGGGGTGTCCAGGTTAAAAATAGCGACATCGGGCTTAACTTCCTTGATTAATTCTAAAAACGAAGCACTGTGTTGCGTCTTCAGGCATTTAAAACCATAGCCATTAAGACTGTTTTCCAGTAACGTATTATCAATGTCGCTTTCAATCAATAACACATTAAGCATATTCGTAACGGCATCGGTAAAAAATTTCAATAAGCTGGACGGTTTGTTTTAGGGCGTTGGTGCACCAACGGTGGAGCATTTGAATTGCGATGACTCGTTATTGCAAAAAGCAATTGCCGTGCCATTCGGCAATTGCTCTACCTCTGTCCATAGACCACCCTTGTGGTGGCATCCCTGCAGTCGTGCGCCGAGACCTTCTGTATCCTGGTTTTTTATATCGCGCTAATGCCTGGAGCAGTGAATATTGCGTCGATTTAGCACTATATTGGTGCGATATATGCCCAGGCTGTGGCTTGAAGCAGCACCGGCGGCTATTCTAGCAGAATGCTGAATTGGGCATAAAAAATGCTCGTAACTATTCAGCTCCTTGCCTGGCGCGCGCAGCACGCCCTACAGCAAGGAGCTGAATAGTTACAAATGCTCTAATTCCAGTCGGATGCGTTAAGCAGGGACAGACC
>SCST01000169.1 GCA_004299465.1 Methylovulum sp.
CGGTATCTACAGCAAGGGGCTGAATAGTTACTCAGTGCCGAACTTGTTTCATGCTTATGCCTTAATAATCCGAAAGGGTTTTTGGCGGAAGCGCCGCTCTTAACGCATTCAACACGGCCAGTATATCAATAAGTTCCTGCGCCACAGCACCCGCCACCGGGCTAAGATAGCCCAGGCTTGCGAACACCATGCCGATTACACTTAAGCCCATGCCGCCTATCGCGCTTTGCAGCGCAATTCTACGCATACGCGCGCCGATGTGAAAAAGCTCGTCAACTTTCAGCAATGAGCTATCCATGATGACGGCATCCGCCGATTCGCCGGTAATATCGCTGTTTTGCCCGAAAGCGATGCCGATAGTGGCGGCGGTTAAGGACGGAGCATCGTTAATGCCATCTCCCAAAAAAACGGTCTTTGCCTTCAGGGTTTCTTTGCGGACTAATTCCAGTTTTTGTTCGGGACTTTGGCTGAAATACACATGCTGAATGCCGACCTGCTCCGCGAGGTAACGGACTTCCGATTCCCTGTCGCCGGATACCAGCATCACCTTGTCGAACAAATGGTTAGGCTGTAAATGGTTAATGAACGATGAGCTGTCTGTGCGTACTTCATCCCTGAATTGCAAGCTTGCCGCATAGTGGCCGTCAATCAGCACAATACATTCCAAACCGCCGCTGATTGGCGGTAATTCGGTGGCGGCATCTGGATAGCGGTCGATAAATTTTTTACGGCTGGTAATTTGTACTTGCCGGTTTGCGACGGCGCCCTTCAAACCGTCTCCCGGTAACTCCGTGATATTGGTGACGCTTAATAAAGACAGCCTGGCTTTCTCGGCTGCCTTAACAATAGCGCCCGATAAGGGATGCTTGGAATAGCGTTCCAGGCTTGCGATCAGCGCCAGCACTTCCCGTTCGGTATACGCCTTGCCGGGAATCAGCGCCGTCAGTAACGGACGACCGTAAGTCAAGGTGCCTGTTTTATCAAAAATCGCCGTGCGGCAAGTTCCTATCGTCTCGAGAATAGCCGGGTTTTTAATGATAATTTCACGGCGCGCCGCCAGTGAAATGGAACTGATGATGGTGACGGGGATACCGATCAGCAAAGGGCAGGGCGTCGCAATAACCAGCACCGCCAGGAAGCGTTCGACATCAGCGCTGGCGATCCAGGCCGCCAATGCGATGAGGACGGCCAGCGGCGTATAAAAAGCGCCGAGCTGGTCGCCGAGCCGCCTGAGCTTGGGGCGATGCTGTTCGGATGCCTGCATGACATTCATGATTTTTGCATAACGGGAATCGACCGCTAACTTATCGGCGCGTATTGTCAATGCCGAATCGCCGTTAATAGCGCCCGAGATGACTTGCGAACCGCGCGTTTTCGACATCATATACGGTTCGCCGGTCAAAAAAGATTCGTCCATCGTACTGGCGCCTTCCAGCACCGTGCCGTCAACAGGGCAAATTTCGTGTGGAAGTATCAGTAAGGTATCACCGATAAGGACCTGTTCCGTCGTAATATCGATTGTCAAGTCGCTGCTTGATTTTTTATGCGCGACTGACGGCATTCTTTTGGCTAAGGCTTCAAGCACCGAAGATGCCTTGCGTACGGCATAACATTCCAGTACCGCACCGCCGGACAGCATCAGCACGACTAAACTGCCGGCCAGGTATTCATGCAGGCAGACGGCAGTTACGATAGAGACGCCCGCCAGCAAATCGGCGCCGAAATTACCCTGTAAGAGTTTTACGGCCAGTTGATAAACCAGCGGAATACCGCCGAGCACCAGGACGGCGAGCAGCGGCAGTTGCCTGGCAGCCATCGAGAACATCAAATCCGTTTGAAATAGGTTTGATAGCGCTGAGTTCAATGAGATATTCAAAGCCAGCGTATAGACCTCATGCCCACTATTCAGCCCGTATTGCAATATCAGGTAGCAGGCGATGCCGACCAGGCTTAAAACAGCAATACGATTTTCGGAGTTTGATGAAGAGAGCGACGATTGCTGTTTAGTCATTGGCTAATCCGCGTTATTGGTCAGCAGGTTTTTTATAGCCATGCCACATCGCTTTGGCCAGATTCTCACGGTGTATATAGCTTTCAGCCGCTACCCCGAGTATATGGACAAAAACCAGTAACAGCGTCAAGTTAGCGAACAATTCATGGCTTTCTTCCCAGAATTTTTCATTACCTGATCCTATAAAAGCTAACGGTCCAGCCCCCTGGTCTGCGCCGTAGACAGCAAATCCCGTCAGCGTGGTTATCAGTAAACTGAGCAATAATAAGACAATCATGACCGCACCGGCAGGATTGTGGCCGATATAACGTTTGGCTTTTTTAGCGGCCAGGTCCTTGACATAACTGAGCGCATCAGCGGGTTTAGGTAAAAAATTAGCGAAGCGGGCATAGGGATTGCCGATAAACCCCCAAACCAAGCGGAACAGCAATAAACCGAAGACGGTATAACCGGCCCAGACATGGACGGTTAATAAATCGTCTTCAGTCAGGTAGGCAACAAAAAATGCGGCGACCAGCAGCCAGTGAAAGACTCTAAGCGGGAGATCCCATACTTTGCAGAGTTCTTGAGTGTTCATAACGGTCTCCTGATAATTTAAAAGTAATACCCAACTGTGTATACCGTTCAACAGTTGGAAACTCAGCTTCGGGCGGTTAATATACCGCGTTTTACAGTGGTCAGGCTCGAGCGCCTGACCACATGTCTTTTTAACACCTTATCATTTTACCCATTAAACCCTAATAGCCATGTCATTATTCATACAATATCTTCAGTTGTGCTGGTTTACCAACAACCCGGTCGATTTACACCCTTCAAGCTCATTCTTATGGAAATGCGTAGTGTTTTACCTGGTATCGGGCATCATAGTCGAAGCCAATATCAGCGATCCGGCCGATGCCACCCTCGAAGTCGCGATGAGAACGGTTGTTGCGCTGTCATTACTATCGGTATTAGTGTTGATCAATAAAAAAAAGCCGTTGTTCATGCAATTAATGATAGCGGTCTTTATCTGCGAAAACGTTATTGTCACGCTGGGTATCGGTGTTGAGATATATGATGTCTTCGTCAAGGGCACGAAATATGAAGAATACCCGACTTATCTCGGTGTGCTGTTAATCTTCTGGTATATGGCAATCCTCAGTTATATATTTCGCCAGGTGTTTTCTTTCAAAATGCCCAGCAGCATCATATCGGCCTTTTTTTACTTTCTGTTGACATATGGCGGGCCTTTTTTGGTGATGGAAGTCATTTAAAAATAACATGGCGTGCGGCTTCATTCCGTACTTTTAAACCGGTTTTGCTCGATAAACCGGGCGTAAGACAAATACTTGTAGCTGCCCTTACGGATATTGACAAAAACCAGTTCCGGCAGGCTCACGAGCATGCCGGACAGGCCGGCGCTGAGATTCTTGCCGTCATCAAACGGCAGTGTCATTATGCCGGCCAGGGATTGGCCCACGCCTGCCGACGCATTAACGATACCGAACAAGGGCCGTAACAACCAATGATTGTCGGTAAAAAAAATAAAAAATGCGTCATCAGGGTTGTAATCGTACAGTGTCGAACTCAATGTGTTGGATTCGCGCAATGCCGCCGATACGGCGTTTTCCTGGTACATTTGTTGTATTAAGCGTTGTTGCCGGTAGGATGGCAAGGTTTGATTGTCGATCACACGATAGTTATCCTGGATAGCGCCGTAGGCAACAAATGGTATGAAATGGGTAGTTTCGTCGATATATCCGCCCAGGTGTTTAGTGGCTAGGTCTTGATTGTTTCGTCCGCTTTGAGTAGGCGCTAATGCCTGATGGATCGTGCGAAACAATTCGGTTACACAATTCCTGCGAATAAGATCGTAGGCATAAGGCTGTTTCAGTTCGTCCAGCAATTGATCGTTATAACTATCCAGGTGGGCCAGCGCAACGCTAAGTTGCTGTGCCGGCGACTCAGGCAGCAGCCACAACGGCAAGGCCAGGCTTTTGGAGGGTAGCGGCGATTCGCCGTTAAAACGCAGGGTTTGTTGATGCCGCGATAATTCAACATAGCGATTGGCGGCCATTTCAAGGCTGCTGTATCCGCTTTCGGAATACTGTTGTTGGCTTGCAAACCGTTTCCTGGCCTGCCGCAAGCTTTGCCAGGCATCATCGGCCAGTGTTTTCATTTGCCGGAGATGGCGCACAATATCTTCGGCTTCGATGCGCTCGCTGTCGTCGGAAAAATCATCGACAAAAATCCAACGGCGTGTTTCCAGCGAGTGCTCCACCACCTCCAACCTGGCCAGGTTGACCAATACGGCATATCCCCAGTCAGGCCGTTTGGAATCAAGCAGCGCCAAAACGTTCCGGCGTAATTGCTCACGCAGTATTTCAACGCGAGCCATCTCTTCAGCGACCAGTTGAAATTCCTGTCCGGGCGGCATGACCCACAGATCGGACCGCAACGGCCGCGCCTGTTGCACGGTGTAAATGGCGAGCGCGGCGGTGATCAAATCGCGATAAGCATCGCTTACGGCATAGATCGCGGGCGGGAGTTTGTCGACCGAGAGCAGCGGCGCTGATGTTTTATGCCAGTTATCGATATTCAAATGCCGGACGGCGGCATTAATATCCGTCAAGCGCTGTTGCAGGTAATGGGCACCGTAACGTTGTTCGATGCCATTGCGTAACTGCGCTATCGGTGCCGAGGATTGGGCCGGCGGCTGCGGTGCGCCGATGAACGAAAGGTCACGGTCATTAAAGAACAAGCCGGCGCCTTTTAAGCGGAGCGCGGTATCGGTCGGTCGCTGATGGCGTTTAATGCGCAAAAAATGCTGCAGCAGCGACCGGTCGTGCCTCAATTGATTAAGCTGTTCAAATTGTCTTTGCTGCGCCCAAAACGTCGTTTTGAATTGTGCCAGCAATAGCTCATAGCTTGCTGGGGACAGCTCGATGCGGGATAAATGTAGCGGGCGGTTTTGCAGGTATCGGTAGCTAAACTGGAATTCCGCCGCGTTTTGGCGCTTAAGGCGTATCAGTCCTGAATCGTCATGCTGGAAATGATAGATTTTGTCGCCGAGCTGTATAGCGGCATGGCCGCCGCTGGAGTCGCCTTCGCCGGGTTCGATGTAAATGAACGAAAAATCGCCGGCGTATGCCGGGTTAGCAAAACCGGAAAAAAACAGCCAGCAAACGGCCAGGCTGATGCCGCTGAAAAACCCCATGCATCAATGCAATGACACGGCCTGCAGGCTATTAATCATCATAACCCTCTTGAATATATTGCATTTTTTCTGCATTCGAACCAGCAAAGTTTTTCTTGTAAGTTTCAAAAGTAATGCCGGTTACTTTGGCTTTTTGCAAGCCTCGTCCTATGCCTTCGTAAGTCGCCTGATTGTCTTCCCAATGGCTGATGCCTTTTTCGGCGGCGATATCGCCTATGCCTTTTAAAAACGCATTGTAATTGGCTACATCGGAAGACGATTTAAGATACGCCGCCGTGTAATCGGCCACTTCGTTCTTATAAGCTTTATCGCTTTCCGAACTGGAGGACGGGCTGCTGAATACCGAGCTGCTGGAGTCGGATATGCTTTTTGAACTGTCGGAGAAAGAACACGCTTGCAAACCTGCGAATAAACCGGCCAGGAAAAGCAGCGAACAATATCGAAAGAAGCGGGCTGGATTTTGCCTAAAATTTTGCATAAAGGATACTCAATCGAATAACGGTTAATGGATGACATCGGGCATCTTAATCGATTGGCTATGGTTTCTGAATTAATTTTTTAAGACAGCCGGAAGCTGTTTATTAATCCGTTAGTTTGTCTGAGATCAAGCGTTGTTTAAGCCAGGCGGGTGGATGATCGGCCAGCCTTCGTTCAACGTCGATAATGGCCCTGTTCAGGATACCGAGATTTTTTTCCTCGCAGATTTGCATGCCCATGACATAAAGGATAGGCATCCATAACGGATTAATCAGAAATCCGCCCAACACGCTTTTTAATGTTCGTTTCAGGTTTTTTAAAAGATTGAACGAATCGGCTAGTGACGGCATCGGGTGTTCGGCAAAAACAGCGGCAACCGGGCGTAACATGATTTGTTCATGATGCTCAAGCAACGCTATCGATGCAGAGAGTTTTCGCTCCATGTTATGGTAATTTTTACGTGCGCAACTCGCGGATATGGCAAAAGTAAGCGCCACTAACGGCAGCAGCACGGTTGGCGGTGCCACCGGTGCAAACGTGGAGGACAGCATCACTAAACACAATCCGAACATGAGCATATCTTCACCCCGCTCAACATCATGATCGATGCCTGCAAGTATGATAAGCACGGCATCATCAAACGGGTCTTTTAAATAAGTTTTCTGTTGTGACATAGCATACTCCTTGATGGATATACTTTTTAGGGTTTCCCGTTTAAATGCGCAGGAAGTGCAACTTTAAGCCGGCATGTCTGCGATAACGTTAAACGGTATAGGCTATATAGGCATGAGTTATGAAAATGTCAAATGCTTAGCAAGAGCTACAACACCTGGAAGTCAGCGCCTTAGGCCAAAATTAAGAGTACAGGCAAAACATGTCTCGACATCCCGCACACAAAGCCGATGTTGTCTAGTACAATAGTATTATTTAATCCTAGAGAGAACATGACATTGAGCGAGAAAAACCAAGAAAGCCTGGACTATAAAAGTGCCGGCGTTGATATTGCCGCAGGCAATGAAC
>SCST01000170.1 GCA_004299465.1 Methylovulum sp.
CGGATACCGGCGATATGGGCGGCAAGCTTACCTGCGGGAATGACTTGCGCAAATCCTATCCCCTGCACGCCGGGAACACTTTGCTCTGCTTGTAATGCTTCAGTGTAGGCCTGCCACTCTTTGCGCTCGACTGAGTTTGATGCGGCAAAAAGGGCTGTGCCGCCTCTCAGTATCAATGCATAGGCGCCGAGACGTTCCTGGATTTTAAGGGTGATTTGATCGCAAACAAAGGCAAACCCACTCGCCGCTTTTTGTTCAATGTCCTGCTTTATCTGAAGGCTGATGAAAATGGTCGTCAACAGCCCCATACCAAGTACGGCATAGGCAAGCCATCTTTTCCTGAACAAACTGTCTTTTAGCATACGGAGCGGATCCTGTAGTAAAAATATAGACGTTACACGCCATGTCCGGCTTTTAATTGGCTGAAATGGTAAGCATGACTGAATTTCTATAGGGTTATTTTCGGCCCAAAAAATAATTTAGGAACGAGCATGAAATAAACTGAAATTTTATCGTGTATTTTATTTATTGCGAGTTGCCTAAGTTATTTCATGCCCATTCCTAAACAGCCCTGATTCTTGGATACCAATGTTTTGGTTTACGCTAGTATCAAAGAGATTTACACCGGAGTTTAAAACAGGAATTTTTCCAGTCAACACCGTGAATATCCCCCAAGGTATTTTGTGGCGGATTATCAATAATACCGCTTTTTTCCAGGAATTATTGATTATGAAGTTTAGCGCTATTACATTGTCCAGTTTGTTGATTTTGCCTGTGCTCTCCTTGGCACACGGGCCGACCCCGCAAAAAGCCAAGGAAAGTGTCACGATTAACGCGCCCGTCACCACGGTTTGGGATGCGGTCAAACAATTCGACGGCATTGCTGATTGGCATCCTGATGTCAAACAAAGCACGGGTGACGGTAAACACGAGTCGGGAGGTCTGCGTACCATCACGTTGCAAAACGGTGAGAAATTGGTTGAGGAGTTGGATTTTTATAGCGACAAAGACCACGAATATGCTTATCGCCTGAAAACCGAAAATGTGCAGGCATTGCCTGCCAGTTCTTATTCAACTAATCTACAAGTGACTCCAGGCAGCGATGCCGGCAATAGCACCGTGGTGTTGAAAAGCCGTTTTTATCGGGGGGATACAGGTAACACGCCACCGGAAAACCTCAATGATGAAGCGGCAGTAAAAGCCATGAATGCGTTTTTTAAAAATGGTTTGGATGGCCTTAAGAAAAAGCTGGAAAAATAGCCATTCTCCCATACACAACCTGTCAGGTTTCTCGTACCCCAGAGGTATAAAAACCTAACAGGTTCATTATTTGCTCTTTTAGGCATCCTGCATTTCAATCAAGCCTTGGCGCGTTGCCAGCAATGTCAATTCGGCGATGGTCGTCACTCCCAGCTTCTCTTTAATCGCTGTACCGTGGTTGCAGACGGTCTTATAGCTTAAGCACAATTTCTCCGCCGCCTTATGCGTGGTATAGCCGTTTGCCAGCAAGCAAAACACGTCAAATTCGCGTGGCGATAACAATTTAATCCTTTCCGAATCATCCAGCCCCGAAGTTATGGTGATCGCCAATTGCTGTGCGAGTTCGGGGTCAACAAAAGTACCGCCTTGGGCGATTTTGCCTACCGCCGTGACCAGGGTTTCGGGGCCGCTGTTTTTGGTGATGTAGCCTTTGGCTCCGGCTTTCAGCGCTCGGGTGACGTAGACCAGTTCATTGTGGATGCTGAACACCAATATTTTGGCATGGGAGTCCCGGCTGATTAGCCGCCGTATGGTTTCAAAACCGCCTATGCCCGGCATGGACAAGTCCAGCACGACCAAGTCGGGTTGATGCTGGTTGTACAACTGGCAGGCGGTTTCGCCCCGGTCGGCTTCGTAAATCTGCCCGATATTTTCCGATAAGGCCAAATAGGTTTTATAGCCGGTCCTGACCACTGCATGGTCATCAACCAGCAAGACATTGATTTTTTGTAGCACTTTGGACACTCGCATAAATCATTGATGATGCCGTGTTTTCGAAGTTTGCACTATGGGAGGATTTCCTTTTCTTCGTCGCTTATGCCCAGCGTTACAGCATGAAGGGCATAAAATTTCTTGCCAATGCTTTTTTTGCGGACGTTGTGCCTCAATTACCAAAGAGGAATTTTTCACCCCTATTTGCAGCAATTTTCCTCGTGGTTTTAAAGGCTTATTCCGTAACGGCGCCAAGCCTGCCTCCCGTATCATGCTCGTCCAGCATAGCCGGGTGTCCCGATCAACCTTTGCCGGATCAAGCAAGCCAATCACTCACTTTCGGGATACACGGCTAGGCCCTATTGAACATAACACCAATAACATTCTGGAGGAATCATGCGGATTTTGAAAACAGCCGGTTATGCAGGACGCACTGCATTGGCGGCGGGCATACTCTTGGCGCTGGCGCAAGCTGCGCAGGCCAATAAAGAGCTGGAAAAGCTGTCGCGCCAAAACACCAACTGGGCGATGCAGACCAAGGATTACAGCGCGACGCATTTTAGCGAGCTGTATGACATCAACATCACCAACGTCAAAAACCTGAAAGTGGCCTGGTCGTTTTCGACGGGCGTGCTGAACGGCCACGAAGGTGGGCCGCTGGTGGTCAACGGCATCATGTATGTGCACACGCCGTACCCCAACAATATTTTTGCGATAGACCTGAACGAGCCGGGCAAGATCCTCTGGGAATACAAGCCGAAACAAAACCCGGCAGCGCGCGCCGTTGCTTGTTGCGACGTCGTCAACCGCGGCTTGGCTTATGCACCGGAAGGCAACGGTTATCCGGCGACTATTTTCCAAAACCAGTTGGACGGGCATATCGTCGCGCTGAATGCAAAAACGGGCGAATTGCTGTGGAAAATGGAAAATTCCGATATTGCGATGGGTTCCACGTTAACCATTGCGCCGTTTGTCGTCAAGGATAAAGTCATCGTCGGCAGTTCCGGCGCGGAACTGGGGGTACGCGGTTACGCCACCGCTTACAGCATTAAGGACGGCAAGCAACAATGGCGCGTCTATGCCACGGGCCCCGATGAAGACATCAAACTGGCGAAAGATTTCAATAAGGCCAATCCGCATTACGGGCAATTCGGCTTAGGTTTAAAGACTTGGGAAGGCGACGCCTGGAAAATCGGCGGCGGCACCAACTGGGGCTGGTACGCCTTCGATCCTGAGCTGGACATGCTTTATTACGGTTCCGGCAATCCGGCGCCGTGGAATGAAACCATGCGCCCCGGCGATAACA
>SCST01000171.1 GCA_004299465.1 Methylovulum sp.
TCCACTAATGCGCTTGACCGAATCGGTCAAGGAACTGGCGCGCGGCAATTTTGACCTGGCGATGCAGTTGCTGGATGAAAGTCCCGGCAGCAAGCAGCGCTTCAAAGCGGAAGGCGAAATTGCCGTGCTGGCCAATTCCTTCACGGAAATGGCCGCTGAAATTCGCGAGGCGCATCGAAGACAGGAAGAATATAACCGCACGCTAGAAGACAAGGTCAGGGAACGCACGCTGGAACTGGAGCGGGCCAATGAGAAACTGAAAGAGTTGGACCAGATGAAAACCAACTTTCTGTCGACGGTATCGCATGAGTTGCGCACGCCATTGACATCGGTCATGGGTTTCGCGCGTATCTTGCAGAAAAAATTTGAAAGCACCCTGTTTCCGCCGCTGTCGCAACTCGACGATAAAAAAGTGCAAAAAGCGATGCGGCAAGTCATGGATAACGCGCAGATCATCGTCGAAGAGGGCACGCGCCTCACCACGCTGATCAACGATGTCCTCGACCTAGCCAAGATGGAAGCCGGCCGTATCGACTGGAATATGCGCGAACTGCATATCGAAGACATTATCGACCGCGCGATAGCGGCAACGTCATCGTTGTTTGCCAATAAACCGGTGCAGTTGCGTAAAGACATGGATGCGGATTTGCCGGCGTTCGAAGGCGACCGGGACCGCTTGATCCAGGTCGTCATCAACCTGATTTCCAATGCGGTCAAATTTACCGACCAGGGTAGCGTGACCTGCAAGGCAAGCGTCAGGGACGGCGAATTGGTTGTCGGCGTCGTCGATACCGGTTGCGGCATCAAGCCGGAAGACCAGCCTTTGGTCTTCGAGAAATTCAAGCAAGTCGGCGACACCTTGACCGACAAGCCCCAAGGCACCGGCCTGGGCTTGCCGATCTGCAAAGAAATCATCGAGCATCACGGCGGCCGCCTGTGGCTGGAAAGTGAACTCGGCGTCGGCAGTACCTTTCTTTTTTCAGTGGCGCTGCCGGGCAAAAAAATTGCCGATAGCACCGTCATCACGAAAGATGGCGAAGAAATCAGCTTCGTTTGGCAGGGTCATTGGCAAGACGTCGGGCTATTGCTGAAGGCGCGTCTTGAACAGCCGGCGTCTCATGAAGCGCCGGTGCTATCGCGTATCCTGGTTATTGACGACGACGTGAACATCCGGCAATTTATACGCCAGGAACTCAGCGCCGAAGATATTGACATACGCGAGGCCGGCAGCGGTGTCGAAGGCCTGGCGATGATCGCTGCCGAGCCGCCGGATTTGATCGTGCTGGATGTCAAGATGCCGCATTTGAACGGTTTTGCCGTGACCGTGCGCTTGCATACCCATCCTGCCACCTTGGATATCCCGATTATCCTGCATACCGTCGCCGAAGATAAAATGCTAGGCGAGCAATTGGGCATAGACTGCTACCTGACCAAGCCGGTTAAAGACGCCGATTTGCTGGAAGCCGTGCATGCCTTGCTCAAAACGACCAGGCCGGCGAAAAAAGTGCTGTTGCTCGATGCCGATGCCGACAGGCGGCATGACTGGCTTGGGTTACTGACCCGGTGCGGCTATGACGTCAAGGATGCCGGCGACGTGGAGCAGGCGATAGCACTGGCCGCGGCATTTGTTCCGCAGTTGGTTATTGCGGATGCGGGACTCGCCGCCGATTCTAAGCTGGTCTACCGCTTGCGCGTCGAGCAGGGGCTGGATCGGACCTTCTTCACGCTGCTGGATGATGTTGTTGCTGAGCCCTGAAATAAACTCAAACCGGGTAGGGCGCGCCGCGCGCGCCTTCTCTGTAGCTGGGGATAATTTTACTCCTCCCTTTGGCGCGCGCGGCACGCCCTATGCCGAGTAACGTACATGACACTGGATGATGCATTGCATGAACCCTGACATAAAACTCAAGCGCCTCTGCCAAAAAGGCAGCACCGCATCACTGATCCGGCAATTTATTGCAGATCGCAAACTAAATGTCAGCGTACTGGATCACGGCGGCGAATGCCTGATCGGTGACGGCGGCACGGCAACGCGCTACCCGATTGAAGTCGAAGCAAACGATACGATAGGCTGGGTCGTATGCGCTGATGAGACCAGCGCCTTATTGCTGGCTGCGCTGGTCGGTTATATGGCGCAAAAAGAACTGGAAGGCAAAATGCTTGCGCAGGAAACGCTGTCCAAGTACAAAGAGCTGACTTTGCTGTATGAGCTGGGCGAAAAAATCGCCGCCTGTCTCGATATTGAGGAACTGGCCAGGCTCGCGCTTGACGAGGCGCGGCGTCTATTGCCGTCGGGTAAAACGCTCCAGTCGGCGATATTGCTCAGCGACCAGGAATCAGGGCAGCTATCGGTATGTGCGGCGCAAGGCGATGTGTATCCGGTCGGTGCAAAAATACTTGTCCTGGATGGCATTACCCGGCAAGTGCTCGCCTCGGGCAATGCCGAGATTGTCAATGATGTCTGCAAAGACCCGCGTTACCAAGCCTGTGCCGGCATGTTGACGGATATACGGTCGATGCTGTGCGTGCCGTTGAAAACTCGCGACAAGAGCTTCGGCGTATTGAGCGTCGTCAGCCGTGAAGCCGTCAATTTCAGCGCCGGCGAATCGAAAGTGGTGAACCTGTTGGCATCACAAGTCGCCGTTGCCGTCGGCAGGGTGCATTTGATTCATGAGCGTGTCGCGCAGGAGCGCTTGCAGGAATCGCTTAAGTTGTCCCACAGCATCCAGATGGGCATGCTGTCCACGGCATTTCCGCGTTTCAGCCAGGGCGGCCCTATCGATTTATTCGCCTTCATGGCGCCGGCGCGCGAGGTGAGTGGCGATTTTTACGATTTCTTCCACCTGGATGAAAAAAACTTGCTGATTGTGATCGGCGATGTGTCGGATAAAGGCGTGCCGGCAGCGTTGTTCATGGTCATGGTCAAGACCTTGATCCGCGCAATGGCCAAGCATTATGCGCATCCGCATCAAGTGTTGGCCGCGCTCAATCCCGAATTATGCCGCGATAACGATGCCGCGATGTTTGTCACCTTATTTGTCGCGACGCTGGCTCTGGACACAGGATTGTTGACCTACAGTTTCGGCGGGCATAACCCGCCGTTGTATTTGTCGCGCTACGGGATTGTCTCTATGCTCGATGGTGATTCCGGCACGGCGTTGGGGATTATCGACGGCGTCAGTTACACGGCGCAAACGATGCAGATGAATGCCGGCGACAGCCTGTTACTGTATACCGACGGTATCAGCGAAGCGATGGATATTGATAACGAAGCGTACGGCGAACAGCGGATGTGCCGGTTGCTAACCGGTCTTCCCGAGCAGAATGCCGAAGAGCTGGTGGCTACGGTAATTGCCGCAGTCAATGCGTTTACGCAAGGCGCCGAGCAGTCGGATGACATTACCCTGCTTGCGTTGCAGTGGCGCTAAGGCCCTGAGCGGATATGCTGCGTATCCTTCCGGCATCAACTTTTGTAATTATTCAGCCCCTTGCTGTAAGGCGTGCTGCGCGCGCCAAACGGACTGGTGCGTTTTACCCACGCGCCGGAGAAGGCGCGCGCGGCACGCCGCGTCATGCAAGGCTCTGAACAGAGTTACAAACAACCTGTTTAACCTGTGTTGATCTGCGGCTAAACACACTAAAAACCCCTCTGAAAGCGAGGCATCCCGATGAGCAATAGCATGAATAAACGCGATGCGTCCTATAGCATCGATGAATCGACTGATTATCGGCGCTTGTCCCAACACTTGCCCAATACACTGGAAGCGCTGCCGGCATTGGCGGAAGCGGTGGAAATTTTTGGTGATGAGGCGGGCTGGGGCGATGCCATTGTGATGCAAATCAACCTGGTGCTGGAGGAATTGATCGTTAATGTCATTAATTACGGCTATCCCGATGGCCGCAATGGCGGCATCGACGTGCTGGTTGAAACCGATGCCGAGGAAATCAATATCCGCATCACAGACGATGGCAATGCGTTTGATCCTTTTGCGGTAGCGGCACCGGACTTATCGCTGGATATTATCGATCGTCCTATCGGCGGATTGGGCATACACTTGGTGCGCAATTATATGGACACTTATACTTACCATTATGTGGATAAGCATAATGACGTCGAGCTGAGCAAGCGCCTGTCTTAAAACAGCGGCATAGCTATTCTGTTGAATAGCCAATTATAATTTTATTACCATGAGTTTTGAGAAATGAATAAATTGACTGTACAGGCACTGCAATGGACGGGAAATACCTTAAAAGTGCTCGACCAGCGGCAATTGCCGGACACCTGCCGTTATGACGAGTACAGCGATGCCGCCGGCGTCGCCGAAGCGATCGCGACGATGCGCGTGCGCGGCGCGCCGGCTATCGGCATTGCCGCTGCTTACGGCGTGGTATTGTCCGCCTACCGGTATTATCCCGCTGGGGAGGACGGCTGGCGGCAATGCGTGGCGGCCGATATTGAGGTGCTCGCCAAATCCAGGCCTACCGCCGTGAACCTGTTCAGCGCACTGGACCAGATGAAAGCGGTATTGGATCAGCCGAACGCCGATCCGGCGGCGCTATCCGCCTGCGCCGAAAAAATTCATGCCGATGATATAGCCGCAAATTATAAAATGGGCGAACTGGGCGCCGACCTGCTGGCCGGTGCTAAAGGCTTATTGACGCATTGCAACACCGGCGCACTGGCTACCGGCGGTTACGGCACGGCCTTAGGCGTGATCCGCAGTGCGTATAAGCGGCAGCCACTGCCTATTTATGCCGATGAAACCCGGCCCTGGTTGCAGGGTGCGCGCTTGACGGTTTGGGAACTGGCGCAGGACGGTATCCCGGCGACGCTGATTGCCGACTCGGCAGCCGCTTGGCTGATGAAATCAGGCCGCATAGACTGGGTGATTGTCGGTGCCGACCGGATTGCCGTCAACGGCGACAGCGCCAATAAAATCGGCACCTATTCGTTGGCCGTACTGGCCCGGCAGCACGGCGTAAAATTCATGGTCGTAGCCCCGACGACAACGATAGATTGGGCTATCGACAACGGCGATGAAATAGCCATCGAACAGCGCCATCAAAATGAATTATTACCGGCGTGCTATCTAAGCGAAGGCTCGCTGGTCAGTGCGTGGAACCCGGTTTTTGACGTAACGCCAGCGGCGCTGATTTCCGCCATCGTGACCGAACGCGGCGTGATCCTGAATCCATCAGAACAAGGTATGAGGCAAATACAATGAGATTAACTAAAAAAGGCAACAACCCGATAGCCGCACTCGGCTATTTTTTGCAAGGGCTGAAATTATTGGCCAGCCCTGAACTGCGCAGTTTCCTGATTATCCCGGTTTTAATTAACCTGGCTTTGTACAGCGTTGCATTAGTGCTGGGTTATTACTATATGAACGACCTGATTAACAGCTTTATACCCGGATGGCTGCAGTGGCTGGACTGGATATTATGGCCGCTGTTTTTCATCTGTTTTTTTATCGCCGGATTTTTCACGTTTACGGTCATCGCCAATATAATTGCCGCGCCTTTTTACGGGAAACTGGCGGCAAAAACGCTGGCTGTCATCACCGGGCAGGCCGCCGCAACGGCAGAACAGCCGATAGCCAAAGTCATGGCCGCCGAATTCAAGCGCGTCGCTTATTTAGCGACCCGAGCGTTGCCGTTACTGGTGCTGTTTGTTATTCCGGGGCTTAATGTCATTGCGCCTTTTTTGTGGGCATTGTTCGGCGCCTGGGGCATGGCGCTCGAATACATGGCTTATCCATTGGAAAATGAAGGTGTGTTATTCTCGGAACAAAAGCAGTTCGCGAAGGAGATACGACTGGGCGCATTAAGCTTCGGAGGGCTGACGATGGTGGGGCTTACCCTGCCGGTATTGAATATTGTCGTCGCACCGGCGGCGGTTATCGGGGCGACTATTTATATGCATGAGGCTAAAGAATAGCTGATTTGACAGCGGTTTATTTTACGATCACGATAGTTTTTTTAAAAAAGGATAACAAGCAAATGAACGCTAATGTTTTTACTGTTGGGTTGCTGCGGAAAGCTTTTCGTGGTTTTGTTATATCGGTATGCTTATTAGGCTCGGGATGCGCCTCAATGGGTCATGAATTTCCCGCCGGGCAGGTGCAGACGATACGCATAGGGGAAACCACGCAGAATGATATTTTTACGACTTTCGGCACCCCGTGGAGAACAGGCATAGAAAATGGCTTGAAAACATGGACTTATGGCAATTATCGTTATAATGCCTTTACCGAGAGCGAAACCGAGGACCTGGTCATCAAATTCGACAAACGGGGTGTGGTCAGTTCTTATACCTACAATTCGACCAAACGCTCAAAATAAGCGCTGCTCCGGCTTACGCGCTAACGGTAATGAATCCGTGAACCGTCGCCCCATTCGTCCCAGCTATTGTCATCAGCGTAATGGATTAACGGCAAAGGCAATCTGCTGTGCCGTGTTGATTTGTGGCCGAATAGTTACAGTCAATGTAACTGTCCAGATCCTTGCCTGAAGCGTAGGGCGTGCTGCGCGCGCCTTCTCCAGCGCGTGGAGAACGTGCGAGTCCGTTGATGGCGCGCGCAGCACGCCCTTACCAGCAAGGGGCTGAATAGTTACCAGTCAATCAACACAGTCCAGTCACGATGAATTTAAGCCAAATTGAATTACTCCGCGTTTTGCAGGAAACCGGCCTGAATCTTTCCAAAGCCGCTGAAAAAATGCATGTTGTGCAATCGGCGGTCAGCCGGCAATTGCAGCTTTTCGAAGAAGAGCTGGGCTCGCCGTTATTTGAAAGAAAAGGCAAGAAACTGGTTGCACTAACACCGTTGGGCCAGCGCGTCATGGACGAGGTTTCGGCAATTAACCAGGCCAAACTCAATATCCAGGCGATAGCCGCCGATTATCTCGACAGCAACCACGGCACTATCCATATCGCAACGACGCATACCCAGGCTAAATATTTTTTGCCGGCGCCGATTCGGCGGTTTCGCGAAAAATACCCCGGTGTCAGGATCTATATGGTGCAGACCTCGCCGGAACAACTGATCGCGCAGCTCCATGAGCATAAAGCCGATATTGCGATTTGTACCGAGAAAGTCGAGGATGATGCCGAATTGATTACGCAGCATTGCTATGAATGGCACCATGCGGCGGTGATGCCTAAAGGCCATCCGTTGTGCGAGGGCGAATTATCGTGCGAACGTTTAGCGGCCTTTCCGATACTGACCTATAGTTTCGGCTTTACCGGGCGCTCGAATATTGAGAGCGCCTTTAAAGCGGCCGGCCTGGAGCTGGACATTATCCTGGCGGCAGCCGACACCGATGTGATTAAAACCTATGTGCGCCTCGGCATGGGCATCGGGCTGATTGCCGGCATGGCGTACGATGCTTTCGCCGACCAGGATTTGGTGGCGCGGGATTTATCTCATCTTATCCCCCGCTCAATCACGAAGATTGCCTACCTGAAGCAGAATTACCTGCCGTTATACAGCCAGCATTTTATCGATGAATTGCTGGTTGCCGCCAAGGAAAGAACGCAGTTAAGCTGAGCGCAATCCCCAAACTACAGCTCCCTCAATACGCGCAGCGGCGCTTTATCCAGTACGCCGCGCAAGCCCAAATATCCCGCCAGGCCTACCGACAATGCCCCGGCTAACGGCACGAATAGCCACAGGTAAAAACTGGCGTGATAAGGCATGTCCATGACCTGCGTATATAAGGCATAAATCAGCGCTTCCGAGATGATGACGGCGAGCACGCCGGACAGCCCTCCCAATAACCCGAACTCGATGATATGGGCCGTTCTCAGCAAACTGCGCTTTGCGCCCAGCGTGCGCATCAATGCGCTTTCGTAAATGCGATCGTCTAGGCTTGCATAAACGGCGGCATATAACACGGTAAACCCGGCTACCAGTGCAAAATACAGCAAAAAATTAACGGCTTGCGTGGTATGCGTCAATATGGTTTTAAATTGCTGCACAATATGCTCGACTTCCATGACCGTGGTATTCGGATACTGCTTGACCAGCGCATTCAGTAAAGGTTTTTGCGACGGGGCGAGGTAAAAACTCGTCAGGTAGGTGCTGGGATAATTATCCAGCGTGCCGGGCGAGAAAATCATATAGAAATTCGGTTTCATCGTATCCCAGCGCAGCGAACGGATACTGGCGACGTCGGCGCGTATCTGCGCACTGCCCACAGTAAACGTTAGCTGGTCGCCGACCCGGATGCCCAGGCTGTCGGCGAGTTTTTGCTCGACTGAAACGAGTCCTGCCTGATCGCCCTGCCACCAACGGCCTGCCGTGATTTTATTTTCGTCGGGCAAGGCCTGGGACCAGGTTAAGCTTAATTCGCGGTGTGTGGCGTTTTCACCCGAGGTATCTTTGCGGGCTATCTTTTGCACGGAGGTCGCATTGATTTCTACCAATCGCCCCCTGACGACGGGATAAAACCGGCTGCCGTTGATCTGTTGCTGCTCAAGCGTTTGCTGAAACGCCGCCAGTTGGTCGGGAAAGATATTGAGCACGAAATGGTTGGGCGCATTTTCCGGCAGTTGCCGCTGCCAGTCGCGGATCAAGTCATTGCGCACGGTAAAGCTCAGTGTCATCGCAACCAGGGTCATGCTGAAAGCCAGTATTTGATGGACGGCGGCAACGCGGTTCCCCGTAAGGCCTTGCAAGCCGAAGTGCCAGTACCGGTTCGTTAACGGCAGCAATTTGTGCGCGGCGCCGAGCAACGCGAAGACCAGTATGCCCAGCGCGAGCAAGCTGGCGGTGCCGACGCCCAGCAGCGTTGCGGTCATCGCCGTATCGCCGGTGTATTGCGACAGCAGCAGGCCGGTGATGCCCAGCGCCAGGCCATAGCTCAGCCATGCGCTGACCGGCAAGGGTTCCAGTTCGCGGCGCAACACCCGTAGCGGCGATACCTGCTTAAGCCTGAGCAGCGGCGGCAAGGCAAAGCCCAGTAATACCGCGATGCCGATCACAAAACCGAAAGGCATGACGGCAATACTCGGCTCCGCAAGCTGCCGGGGCAATAAATCCTTTAATAACAGGAATAAGCCCTGTTGCGCAAACCAGCCTAATAAACCGCCGATGCCGCTCGCGATGAGTCCCAACACGATAAATTGGCTGCCGAACAACCACAGTATTTCACGCTGTGTACAGCCCAGGCAGCGCAGCACCGCGGTGCTGTCGAAATGGCGTTCGCTGTAACGGCGGGTCGCCATCGCAATCGCCACGCCGGAAATGATAACGGCGAGCAGGCTGGACAGGCCCAGGTAGCGTTGCGCCCTGTCCAGGGCCGAACCGAGCTCGGGGCGGTCTTCGTGAATATCCATAAGCCGCTGCGAGGGATTTAACTGCGGCTTAAGCCACTGCTTGAATGCCTGTAAGGCCTGCGGGTCGCCGATGAATTGAAAGAAATAATGCACATGGCTGCCCGGCTGTACGATGCCGGTTGCCTTCAAGTCCTGGTCATTAATCATGACGCGCGGCGAAAAACTGTAAAAAGCGCCCTGTTTGTCGGTTTCATAAGTGATGATGCGCGTGATCGCCAGCGGTTTTTCGCCGACCGTCAAGCTATCGCCGAGACGCAGTTTCAGTGCCGATAACACGCGATTTTCAACCCATGCGGTGCCGGCTTCCGGGCCCTGATGGACGACCGCTTCCGCTGCGGCGTCGCTGTCCTTCGTTTTTAAAAAACCGCGTAAGGGATAGTGGCTGCTGACGGCTTTAATGCTCGCAAGCAATAATTCGTCGTGTTCGATCAGCACGCTGGAAAACTCCAGCGTCTCAGCACGTTCCAGATGCAGTTCATCGGCTTTGGCAAGCCACGGACCCGCTACCGCATCGGGGCTGGCGACGGCGAGATCCGCGGCGAGAAATTCCGCCGCTTGCCCGGTCATCGTGCGTTGCAGGCGGTCCGAGAACACCGTTATCGCCGTAGAGCTGGTGACGGCGATGATTAATGCGCACAGCAATACCGTAAACTCACCGGAACGCAGGTCGCGCCGGAGCAAGCGCAAGGCGAGATTAACGCGGCTCATACGATAAGCCCCGCAGCCAGCCTGATGGTACGCCCGCAACGCGCCGCCAGCCCCTGGTCATGGGTGACCAGGATCAGCGTCGTGTTGTTTTCCTGGTTAAGCTCAAACAGCAGGTCGATAATATGGGCGCCGGTTTTGCTGTCCAGGTTGCCGGTCGGCTCATCGGCGAACAGGATTGCAGGCCGCGTAACGAAGGCCCTGGCCAGTGCGACACGCTGCTGTTCGCCGCCGGATAATTGCTTAGGCGTATGCTTTAAACGTTGCGCGAGGCCGACGCGGTGCAGCAATGCTGTCGCGGAGTCCTTGGCCTGCCTGTCGCCGCCAAGCTCCAGCGGCAGCATGACGTTTTCCAGTGCGCTAAGCCCCGGCAGCAGTTGGAAGGACTGGAACACAAAGCCGACCAGCGCATTGCGTACAGCGGCCCTGCCGTCTTCGTCCATCCGGGTCAAGGACTGGCCGTTCAGGTGGATAGTCCCCGACGTCGGCGTATCGAGGCCTGCCAGCAAGCCGATCAATGTTGATTTCCCTGAGCCGGATTCGCCGATAACGGCAATGCTTTCGCCGGATTTGATAATCAAATCTATAGATGACAAGATATGTAGCGTGCCATCGGAAGTCGTCACGGATTTGCCCAGGTTTTCCGTTACGATAATGTTGTTTAATCTATCTGCTTGAGGGTGCATAATGTCCGGATTTTTAGTTGCTGTGATAATGTTGCTGATGTCCATGACCGCTATGGCCAAGTCGCCGCTGATCGTCGTTTTGGGTGATAGTATCAGTGCGGGTTACGGAATTGAAGTAGACCAGGGTTGGGTGGTTTTGTTGCAGGACAAGCTGATGCAATCCGGCAGTCATTACAGTATCCGTAACGAAAGCATCAGCGGCGATACCAGCGCCGGAGGCTTGGCGCGGATTGACCGGATTTTGGCCGAGCACAAGCCCGCCGTGGTATTGGTCGAACTCGGCGCAAACGATGGTTTGCGCGGACTGTCCCCGGCATTGATGAAAAGCAATCTTGCCGAAATCATTCACCGCGCCCGGCAAGCGGGGGCAAAGCCCCTGTTGCTGGGCATGAAAATCCCGCCGAATTACGGTAAACGCTATGTTGACCTGTTCTACAATATTTACCCGCAATTGTCCAAAGAACTGGATATTCCCTATGTGCCTTTTATTCTCGAAGACGTCGCGCTGAACAAGGATTTAATGCAGGAGGACGGCTTGCATGCGAATGCGAAAGCGCAACCTTTTATCGCCGACAAAATAGCCTCGTATCTTTTCCCCTTACTCAACACCGAGAGTGACCGATGACCGTATTAACGTTGAAACAAGCCAATCTTATGATAAATACCGCTATCCATGTAGCCAGGGAGCTAAGCCTGGCGCCATTGACCGTCGTGGTGCTGGATGCCTCAGGCCATGTCAAGGCCATGCAACGGGAAGACGGTGCCAGCATGATCCGGCAGCATATCGCCACGGCAAAAGCCTGGGGGGCGGTCAACATGGGGGTATCATCGCGTAGTTTGGCGGCTGTCGCGGAGCAGCGCCCTGATTTCATGAATGCGTTAATCGGTGTCGCTGACGGCAAAATCATGCCGGTTCCAGGCGGCGTGTTGATTCGCGATGCCGACAATAATCTCCTGGGCGCTGTCGGCATCAGCGGCGATGTGTCTGACCAGGATGAACGTTGTGCGATTGCCGGCATTGAAGCGGTCGGTTTTTTTGCGAGTATTTGACGAGTAAGCTTATCTATACTCATCCAGGTTAGTGTCCTATCCCTGTAGGGCGCGCCGTACCCTCTGGGGCATAAACGCGCGCCTTCCTAGATGTTTAGGCAACGTGCCAAACCCTTGGCGCGCCCGGCGCGCCCTACAGGAGGAACTATGTGCTGGAGTGGTGAAGCATCCACGGTTTTAGCGGCCGTCGGATTATCGAGTACCGTGTATTTTTTTTATAAGAAGGAAGCCCCGGCGCTGTGCGCGGCCTTGGGCTTCTTTTCGTTAATGGAAGCGTTGCAGGCCTATACCTACACGGTGATAGACGATTGCGCCAATCCCGGCAACCAGGTTGCGACGCTGTTAGGCTATATCCATATCGCATTCCAGCCGTTTTTTGTCAACGCGGTTTCGCTGTACTTTATCCCTGATCACATCAGGCGGAAGATTTCCCCGACGGTGTATTTTATTTGTTTCATTGCGACGATATGCCTGTTGATTCGCCTGTATCCCTTCGAATGGGCGCCGGCGTGTTACGAGCTTAAAACGAAAATAATCCTGTTTAGCCGATATTTCGATTCGTTCAATGTCCCGTTTTGCGGCAAGAGAATTTGTTCCGTATCCGGCGACTGGCATATCGCCTGGGAAATTCCGGCCATTGCCAATCTTGTCCTGTTCAATATGTATATCGTTGCGGCATTTGTCATGCCGGTTTTCTACGGCTCGTGGAAAATGACGCTATACCACCTGATGACCGGGCCGTTCCTGGCTTACCTGAGCACCGATAACCCTAATGAATGGGCGGCGGTTTGGTGCCTGTATTCGATAGGTTTATTACTGTTGCTGCTGAAAACGCCGATACGCGATTACTTGCATGTACGCCGCTGGTTTTGGTGGAAATGGCTGAAAGCTTGAATGGCGCGGTGTAGTTATTTAGTCCCTTGTCAAGCCACCTGAAGCGTAGGGCGTGCCGCGCGCGCCATCAACGGACCGGCATGCTTAACCCTAGCGCCGGAGAAGGCGCGCGCGGCACGCCCTACAATAGGCAACTTTAGCAAGGGATTGAATAGATACTGCGCGTTTACTTTATCCGGTAACAAAAAAATGTTGTTTTACGCCGGTCATCGATGCGGATAACCGATTCCGGCCGCCAATCCGGTACCGGGAATGATGAAGAAATAAACAGGCTGCCCGGACGCATTTCGCGGCTGATTTTTTCGCCCAGTTTCGGCATGACGGCGGGGGACAGGAACGCAAATACCGTATCGTAGCGGCTAAGTTCGCCGCTCCAGAAGCTCGTGATCCGCGTGTTTACATTAGGCCGCTTACGGCAACGCCAGCGGGTGATGAGCCACGGCAGCGGGGCATGTTCAAAAGCGTCGATCGCCATCATCGGGCGGCGTTGCGCGAGCGGCACGACCATCGAACCCACGCCGGCGCCAAGCTCGGCGAAGCGCCGGGTGTTTTCCCGTTCGACGATAGCGGCAAGCGCATTTGCTGCCGCGGTCGACGACAGGAACAGCGGCACCTCGCCGTTGACAGTGCCCCAAAATATCAAGGTCAGCAGTAGCAACATTGCCAAGTATAGCCAGGTGGGCAAATGCAATATCAGCATGGCGATTACCGCAGGCCAAAACAGTAAATGAATAAGCATCCACCAGGCCGGCTGCCGCAATATGCAGGCCGATAACGCCGCCGCCAAACCCTGCACCAGGACCCAAGACCAGATACCGTGAAACAGCGCCGGTAACAGGCCGGCCAGCATGGCGGTCAGCGCCAGGCCGAGCACCTGCGCGGTAATGGCTTTGCATAATGTTGCCAGGCGTTGTTTCAGCATGGGTGCCCGCGATCAAAGGAGGCCGTCGTAGGGCGCGCCGCGCGCGCCATACAAAAGGACAAAACTCATCCGCGTCAGTATGTACATTTTCCGGTATCGCTACCGTCCCGTTCCCTGCTTAAACCGTTTTATTTGGCAGGCGCAGCCGGCGGCTTTTCTGGCGCAGGCACCGGAACGGGAACCGTGCTGGGCGGGATTTTTGTAAACCCTGTTTTTTCCAGTTTTTCGCGGCGCAGGCCTTCGCCGTACAGCGTGACCGAGATCATCACGAAAACCGTCGTTACGGCAAGGATTGTTAATCTGCCGGGCTTGTTGACAAAAAACAAGGCCCAGCCCGGCTTAATCATGCCGATGATGAAGAAGAGCAGGGTCAATATTCCGAGGTTAATAGCGGCGAGTACCATTGATAGTTACCTTTTAAACTTACATTTGGATGGATTTACATTATTATTAGCCGAGTGTTGTTCGTAACACGCGTTGATTATTTTAACGGTTTTACTCCCATCTGATCGAGAAAACGTCTAAGTATTGAAAACCGGCAACGCCTAATTGTCACGCGAAACGTAGGGCGCGCCGCGCGCGCCTGTTCCGGTACCGAGCCGCCGATGGCGCGCGC
>SCST01000172.1 GCA_004299465.1 Methylovulum sp.
AAACAATGAATATTCTACTTTTCGTTGAGCTTTCCTGATCGGTGGATGTCCAGTGTCGGTAGCCAGGATAATTAGCCCGGAAATCAAAAAAATTAGCCCGCCACCGCCAATAAGTATCCAATTTTTCCGCTTTTTGGGTTCCAGCGTCGTGTAATAAGCGCGTATTTTTTCTATTAGCGATTTTTTTTCGAGATCTATCATAATAGCCCCGGTCTAGCCTCGGCGCCTTCCGTGTTGGCCGGCAGCCTCATCAAAACAAACACTTCAGTTTTCTCTCCAGGCTCCAAACGCACACGAGGCCAGGCGGCGACAGCCATCACATCGTCATTGGCGCAAAACGCCTCCTCAAGCACGGTGGCCGATAACCCCCTGTTTTCAGCAACCATCACGATGATCCGTGAGTCATGGCCGGACAGTAATTGTCCGGGCTTGAAGGTAAGATTGGCGCCATGACATAAGGACGCTTGCGAGCGGTCGTCCGGCAAGGCTTCCAACGTGAAGCCTGTGGGGATCTGCTGTTTACCCAACGTCTGAAAAATGGTCTTGATTTCCGTAAGGTAAGGGGAATCCTGATGAACCGCATCGTCCGACCGTGACAATGGACTCTCAGGTGTAGAGTTTTTTGTTGCCACATCTTGCTCAATTCTAATTTCAACCGGCGCCACCAATTCTTGTGGCGACAATTGCAAAGACGTCGCGTTTCCCGATTCGCCGTCTGTAATGAACAGGCCGACCGGTAATTCTGAATCAGTAGCAATATAAATAGCCGAACCGTCAATTTTGGTTTCCATATTGTCAACGGTTAACACCTTCGGTTCAGCGTAGGGCGTTAATACACGGTTGAGTTTACTTCGGGCAATGACGACACTTTCTGTCTTGCCGGACTTGGGTCTAATGGTAATACCCGATTGCAAGTCGATGTCGAGGGTCCGGGCGGCCCTGGTACTGGATGCGGGATGGTCTAGCGTACTGGGTCGTTTTTGGAGCTTAGCTTTAACAGGCACCGGCTCAACAGGCTCTGCTTGCCCATTGGGTAGTTGATGACTATCAACGTCCTGTTCATTGCCATCATTTGATTGTTTTCCATCAGAAGTGTTATTGGCGGCACCGGATTCACCGATTGGGTGAACGTCCATTACCTGAGCAGCAGATTCTCCGGCAGCAGGATGAAACGGAAAATCGGGCGGATTATCATCGGCAATGGCATTAACCGACCAAGTCATAGAGATCATGGCTATTATTGATATCAAGCGCATTATCAGCTCCTAATGTTTTGTAGAATTAATTTTCTGTTGATAGTCTTCTTCCCGTTTTTTCTTTTTTTCTTCCGCTTCGACAGTGCTGATAAATTTGGGTTGTCCAGGATAGGACGCCATTTGGGTAATGATGGGCGAGTAATTTTTCACGTTGATGGTGAACTCAAAGGTTTAGTTGGTAACGGGTGAACTGCCTCCGGCACCCATCATGCGATTGCGTCCGGTGACAAAAACCTTATCGGTTTCCGGTTCGTAGGCGACCTGGGTAATTTCAAAAACCGATGAAATTTTTTCCTGCTTGACCGAATCGAGCTCTTCCATCACTTGATCGATGATTTGTGAGCGTATTTCACTGGTCACCCTATTTTTGAAAGATTCCAAAATGAAATCGGCATTGTCCGGCGTTACATTGCCGATTAACGAGGCCGTGTACATGCCCCAGGCTTTTTTGTACCCTTCTGAGGCCTTATTTCTGGCTATTTCGGACTCTTTAGATAAATCAGGCGGAATCAAAATGACCATCCTTTCCTTATTCAGCCACCCGATTAGCGCTACAAAATTGAGTGCGATTAATAACACGCAACAGATTTTCAAAAATCGATTTGATGCTTGCAGGCTGAGCCAGGTGGACGTGAATTGCTTATAATCCATACTTCACTCACTTAAAAAAATCGACGGATAAACGCTATGGGTTTGGATGTGGGGGTATGTTCTGAAGCCGCCATGCCGCAGTACCAGTAGGCGGCATGTAATAGAAAGCCGTTTGGCCGCCTGTCCTTACCTTTGCGGTAATATTTGACAACGAAAAATCCAGATACCAGCATCAAACCGAGATAATCCGTCATAATTCCCAGGCCGAATGCGACGGACAGTAAAATGAATTCATCGAATTCCCAAAGCAGGATTTGTTGAGGATCGTCCAAGTAATTAGGTATGTCTCGCATGTTAATGTCCTGTCGTTGATGATATTTCCGCTCTGCGGTTTTTAGCCCTGTGCAACGCGGTATCGTTAGATTCATCCGGAAAGGCTTCGCCGAATCCGTTAACTGATATGTTTGATGGCGAAATACCTTGTTTAACCAAATAGTCTCGCACGGCTTCCGCCCGCTTGAGCGACAACTTTCTGTTGTACTTGGCAGAACCACTGGAATCGGTATAGCCGTTAATTTCAATGTGCATCACCCCTACTGTCTTAATAGAACCAACAAAGCGATCGAGTTTTTCCGTTTCGGATTCCCGCAAGGCGGAACGATCATATTCAAAATAAACGCGTTCTTTTTTCATCACAGCAGGGTTCAGTCCACGATTTACCGTGATTAAGCCAGGCGTTATTCGCTCTTGACCATAAAGGGACAACGCATGCTGGACCCCCCCGCGCACGATAACCTGATCTTTTGAGTCATTGATGATGTTGTAATCCAGGGTGGCGACAACGGGAGGCAAATAGGCGGTAACAGACACCGCGTTAACAGCGCCATTGTTTTTTTGGAAAGGACAGAAAATGGACGTCGTAGAAGAACAACCCGAAACGACAAGACCGAGTAAAATAAGCACAGAGCACTTATTGAATCTGCTGATAAATAATTCTTTCATAACGTTTGACATGACTTGCATACGTTTGCCCACGAGCGGGATTGAATGAATGGTAATTGGCAACCGCCAGGGGGATATCGTTGTTGTTGACTTCCTTTAGGATTTGCGCCGCGACACTGATATTGGTTCTTGGCTCTAAAAGGCTTAATTCATTGGCAACCCTTTCACCATGCCAGCGCAAATTAATCTGCATGAGGCCGATATCGACATTCCTGATGCCGGCGGCAATGAATCGCGTCAGTGCTGCTAGCGCGGAACGTTGGTCGCGGTATCGACGAACGCCAGCCTTGATCCCCTTTTTTCCAGTGTTGACATTGAGCGTCCACGGCCAAGGCCTAAATGAGCCGTCCTGCCAGCGCATACTGCTTTCCTGGACGGCAATACCGTAGAGCGTTGCGACATTGACACCGGCATAGGACGCCGCATGCCCCCAAAGGCTGTTTGCCAGGACTAATGGACGCGAATAAGAGGGTGTTGATACCAGCAACAAAGCCGCAAAAAATATTTTTTTCATGTCGCGTATCTTAAATCATGAAAATTAATTGCGTCCTGTTGAAAGACGTTGTTATAAGCGTCCTTTAGACGGCGTTGTTGAATAAAACAATTTTCTTGTTTCGAACCAGAAAAAGTCGTAAAAGGTTGTAATATTTTTATCGACCCGACTCAGGTTCTATGCCAATGAACATTGATCATTACACCTATCGTGTTACTTGGTCACCTGAAGACAATGAGTATGTACCGAGTTTCCATCGTTGTCTTGGTTGGCATTAACTCAACAAGAAGCCTTGGCAGGAATTCGGCAAGTGGTTATCGAAGTGGTGGACGATATGCGAGCCAGCGGTGAACCCATCCCTGAGCCACTGGCAGATAAACATTACAGCGGTGAATTTAGGGTTCGAATCTCGCCGCAAGTACATCGCGCATTGGCAATACAGGCCGCAGAACAAGGCATCAGCCTGAACCGGTTGGCAAGTGCAAAGTTGGCGGGATGAGGTTGCACATCTTTGCACCGATTTTTTGAAGAGATTTAGTGGATTCGTTTGCCTTGGTTAAACAGGGCGGGCACGGCCATATTTGGATCGTTCGGTTTTTCAGCCACATAAACATACACCCAATCCGGTAGATTGCCGGATAAGCGTTTATAAAAATCTTCATCGACAAAACTCGCTGGTATCGATTTGAAGCGGCGCCACTGCCCGTTTATTGAGCCCTTTTCCGTATATTCATCAAGTATTTTGGTAAACCCGATACCGCCATCTAACCCAGAATAAACATAACATGGACAATCGATATTATCATGCGTGAATTGATGCTCGTAACGGATCATTTTGCCACGCCACTTCATAGCGGTTTCCGAAGGAAACGCGCCCATTGCCATACATGACCAAGGTTCACATCCTGGGCCGTCAATGCGGATAAACCTGGTTATTTCCTTTATACCAACGGCTGATTCATTCTCAACTTCATCCATTTTGGTATGGTAATTTGGGGTAAATGTTTTATGGACTGCGTTTTCAAGAATTTTTGACATCTTCAAGGCAGCTTCATTCTCATTTTTCGCCTCAGATACTGGCATCCACGCTTCAATATGACTGAATTTAGCTGCGGTGTCCTGGAAGTTTCCACTGTCCAGCAGCAATGCAGAAGCTACGCCTATACCCGTCCCTGTCCCTACTGCTGATTCAAGGGCGAGATTGGCAGTTCTCCAGGCTTTTTTGGGTGAAATACCGGAACTTGGTCTGTACCCTATAGATAATGCCGCTATAGGCAGCTGGTGTATTGCACAGCCTGTGATGAAAAAAACTAATAACGGAACCGCTCGAAAAATATGGTTCATAATGTTCGTCCCCATGTTAAATCAAAAGTTACATATTATTAAGTAAGTGCTGCCGGATATCGTCGATGTTCTTATCGCCAACTTGGCTGTCGATGCGCTCCTGAGTATTCGTGTTTTGCGTTCCTGGCAAGTTACCTTTCGTAACATTGGCCTTATCATAATTGACATCTGCGGTCACATTATCGATAGGCATGATGTTTGATACTTTCATCATGTCTATCCATTCGCTAAAATCCATTTGATTGAAATCAATCGTCTGAATCTGGTTGATGGTTAACCCGTCGCATATCGGCGCTTTCGGGTCACCAAATGTCAAACCCAGTTGATGCCTGGCTTGTTGCTGAAAAATTCGGGCAAATGGACTACTGAAGCAACAATAAGCCTCACGCCGGGCAACACAACTACCAAAAAAGTCCGCGGAACAATAGTTACCAATTTCGTTGGGGTTAGTACAAAGTTTCTGGTTTTTCAGCATATTCAGCTTTGTTTCTTCTTCGGTACAAGCGAAGATCAATTGCACAACCATTTTGGCAATCTGGTATATGGCATATATGATGCCCACTACAGTGATAATAGATGACAATAGAGAACCGGCCATACCGTATGTGGTTGAAGTCACGCCGGCAGTCGTTGTTGTTGAGGCTGCCAGTAGGGTCGATGCCGCCACGTCACCAAAAGTTGAAGCAACCCATTCGCCCATCCATTGCACGACCTGTTGCTTAATGGCTTCAATACCTAAATCAGTGCCTATTCTTGTGCCTAACATGGACGCTACCGAGTCGTACATTGAAGTAAACGGTTCGGTGATCGCACTCCAGGTCTCGGTGATGGCGCCGACAGGCGCAGAAAAAACGGTGTCGGACGCAACCAGGTTCCATGCTCCGAAGTCTGCTGTCATATAGCCGGCGCCATATTCAGCCATTGCATAAGCCTCTACAGAAGTATCTGCCAGCGTCCATGTATTTTTCGCAAGCCACATATAGTCAATCCAACTGGCATCTATCGGCATATTGCAGCAATCAACCTGACCCAATATAGAAAGGTCAGCCATTTGGCATGACATGGCTTCGCCGTCAAACAATTCACAGCCCGCGGTTGAGCCGCTTGTCGTGTTATCGCAACCGTTATCTTGCTGCACTTGGTTCATTGTTTGTAGTGCGGTTGCTGCTTTTATGAAGTAGTCACTTGATTCCGTCGGCTGGTCAACGCACTCGCCCCCCATACACCTGATTGGGCTATCACAAATGGTTTGTTCACTATTATTAGCATCACATGCGCCTGGATTATCAATTCCGCAGTCATAGGTCACAATAAATTCAGAACAGACGCCTGTGATCGGACTGACGGCGTCGGCAGCACATTCTTCTTTTACATAAGCGCACGAGGAGTTGCTTTGTAGAACATCACAAGCATCATGCGCAGCGGTGTTGTAATCGAACTCCGGACAAACTTGATAGCCGTCAAGATCGGTAAAACAGGGCAAGGCAACATGACCAGGTACGCGTGTTTGTGCCTGATAGCAAACCAGCGCGGGTGGAGCCGTGGGAGGATCGGGGAGAATATCGCCTAAAAACGGTATATCATCGCTGGTAACAGATACCCCGCCGAAAGTCCTTGAATTTGCTGCATCCGTACACTGCCACCAATCAGTCGATGCCTGGTCGTTGAGTGAGCCGGATGACACAAAGGTGGGTACCGTTCCCGTCAGAGGCCAATTACTGAATACCTTATCCCTACAGCCAACCGGATTGTCAATAAAGTCCTCCTGGAAGTCAGGCAATATTTCAATTTCCAGTTTGTAAAAATCATGATATTCAACGCCGCCGTCACATTCCTCGGTAATCTTTATCTCAAACAGGTGCTCACCTTGGTTTAAATAAGGCTTAATGTCTGCATCAGGGTATACAGGATGATCTTGGTCGCTGCAATTGCCATAACTGTACGCTAATTGGTTGTCAATTCTTAACTCGGTGCCATCAGCGGATTGAATTTCTGTAATCTTTGCCGAGATGATTCGCTCAGGGTGGGCGACATTTATTTTCATGCACCACGATCCTGCAGGACAAGCACTGGAACAAGCGACCTCAAAGAAGCGGAAAGGTATTTAGCTAAAATCATTGATGATTTACGTCAAGTCACAGTTTACGGAGCGAGACCAACCCGTACTTTCCGTATGGCAGCAACCAAGTACCTCAATGAAACAGAAAAGCGTAGCCTGGACAGAGATGCATACTGCCTTAACAAGCTTGATTCCTATATCGGTGATTTAAACATCACCCATGTTCATATGGGCACACTACAAACCTATATTGAGGCCAGAAGAACAGAAGGCGTTAAAAGTGCTACGATTGCTAGAGAACTGGCAGTGTTACGTAGAATCCTAACCTTAGCAGCAAGAACTTGGCGGGATGAATACAACAACCCGTGGATAGATACTGCCCCTTTGATCGAATTGCCCAAATGGGAAGATGGTGCCGAACCTTATCCCTTAAACTGGGAAGAACAAAACCGTTTTTTTAAACTATTACCAGACTATCTTAACAAAATGGCCTTATTCAAAGTCAACACTGGCTTGCGTGAACAGGGGGTATGCTGGTTGCGGTGGGACTGGGAAGTTCAAATTCCCGAACTAAACACTTCAATCTTTATCACCCCTGGCAAACGAGTACAGTATGAAGATGGTGTATGGGGCGGAGAAAAAAACAAGGAGGATCAAATTGTAGTGCTCAATCAGGTAGCCCGTTCCGTCATAGAAGCCCAGCGGGGGTTGCATCCGGTCTATGTGTTTCCCTATCAAGATAGACGGATTGGACACATACATACCACAGCGTGGAAAAAAGCCTGGATAAAAGCCGGACTGCCGGTTGATGGCTCCTACAATAAAGGACCGCACAATTTGAAACACACCTTTGGCCGCCGATTGAGATCGGTAGGCGTATCCTTGGAGACGCGTAAGGTACTGTTGCATCACAAGTCGGGTGACATCACAACCCACTATTCCGGTGCGGAAATTAGTGAGCT
>SCST01000173.1 GCA_004299465.1 Methylovulum sp.
TTCAAAAGCCTGTAGGTAAGCGAGCTTCTGCGCCTCAGAAAAATGCCGGGTGGCTTCTTCAATGGATGACGGCAGGGTATGAATCAAGCGTCCCCCTTCTACTTTAGCCATCCAGTGGCTCTTATTTCTCGATGGGTGCCCGGCATATTGGAATTTCTTGATGTAAATCTGGAAAAAAACCGGCGGCAGTTGTTTTTGTTTGTTGCCAAGATAAATAGCCGCTGCATGTCCCGCTTCATGAACAGCGGTTTTTCTGCTAAGTTCTTTGGTTGAAATCGGGTTTATGCAGGATTTTACGGGATAGCTACGGTTCATAATAACCTCGGTTGAAAAAGAATGCGGGTTAACCAGCTACCCGCATTATCGAGAGGAAGGTGGGGCAACTGTTGGAGAGTGAACAACAACAGTTGGCGAAAGTGTAAAGATAAGGAAGGGGCTTGAAAATGTGGCATATTGACGCGCGGCGAAATGACGCGGAAATTGGCATGAAATATGCTATATATATGCTATTTGTCCGGTGGAATCCGGGTAAATCAATGCTTGCAGTCACTTTAGCGCGGTTGTCGCCGTAAAAACTGCGGCATATCACACAGTGGGTTAAGCGATATCGCGCACAAATAATGCGGGGGACGGTCGGGATTTATGCGTCAGATGCCGGGCGGAGTATGTTACCCCGTCCGCAGGATTTATTGCAGGGTTCAAGGATAGCGGCAGTATCAAGACGTTTGGGACGAGCTTGCAAAGCCCATCCCGCGTGGTAAACATGAGCGTGCGAAGCATAATGCCCGGCCCGCTCGCTCAGGCAGCCGGCTTATTGATTTTCGCAGGCATTCAGCCAGTCCAGATAACGGCTGACCCCCTGCTTTACCGTTAAGAATTCTTTCGTGTAGCCCGCCTGCCTTAAGCCTGAAATATCGGCCTGTGTATAGCTCTGGTAAGCCCCTTTTAAATGTTCAGGGAAGGGGATGTATTCGATGCTGCCTTCGTTGTGCCAGGCAATGACGGCTTCGGCGACGGCATTGAATGTTTCGGCGTTGCCGGTGCCTACGTTATAAATACCGCGTTGCTCGGGGTGATCCAAAAACCACAGGTTGACATCGATCACATCGTCGATATAAACAAAATCCCGCCGTTGTTCGCCGTTGCCGAAGCCGTCGCTGCCTTCAAACAGCCGGGCTTTCTTTTGCTCGATAATCTGCCGGTTAAAATGAAACGCCGTACTGCTCATCGCGCCTTTGTGCTGTTCTCTCGGCCCGTAGACATTAAAATAGCGGAAGCCGGCAATAGGGCAGGTAGGTCCCGGCAATAGCGTGCGCACATATTGGTCGAACTGGAACTTTGAATAGGCGTACATGTTGATGGGGCGCTCGCAGCCGCGCTCCACCCGGAAACCCTGTTCGCCGGTTCCGTAAACGGATGCTGAAGAGGCATAAATGAACGCTGCATTTCTGGTCATGCAGCAATGCAATAAGTGTTTGGAGTAATCATAATTATTTTCCATGATATAGCGACCATCCCATTCCGTTGTTGCAGAACAGGCGCCTTGGTGGAAAACGGCCCGTATTCCGTCGAAGAAATGCGGCGAATCGATTTTGTCGATAAACCGTGTCTTATCCATGTAATCGGCAATGTCAAGATCGGCGATATTGTGCATTTTCCGGCCGTTCAATAAATTGTCGACCAATAAGATATTGCGTTCGCCGCGCGCATTCAGCGCACGAATGATATTACTGCCTATAAACCCCGCCCCGCCAGTTACCACAATCATGAATCCCCCTTCGTTTTCTTATTAATTAAGGCATTAATCATCGCTGTTGTTGATTGACCTTCGACAAACTGCAAAATTTTTACCTCGCCGCCTGCCTTGATGACGCAATCGCCGCCTGCGACCTGCTCGGGAAGGTAATCGCCGCCCTTGACGATAACATCGGGCAGCAGCCTGCAATACAGGCGTTCGGGCGTTTCTTCCGAGAACGCGACGACCCAGTCGACACAGGCAAGCGCCGCCAGCACCGTCATGCGTTCCTGCAAGCCGTTGATCGGGCGTGAGTCGCCTTTGAGCTGCTTTACCGATGCATCCGAATTAACGGCGACGATCAAGCGGTCGCCGAGCGTTCTCGCTTGTTGCAAATAGCTGACATGGCCGGCATGCAGCAAATCGAAACAGCCGTTGGTCATGATGATGCGTTCGCCGTGTGCTTTGGCGGCGGCGATCAGGTGCACCAATTCGTCTTCTGAAACGATGCCGTACAGGGAATCCCGGTCGCCGTGCATTGCGCGTATCAGTTCCTGCAGTGATACCGTGGCGGTGCCGAGTTTGCCGACGACGATACCGCCGGCCAGGTTAGCCAGGTACATCGCTTCGTACAGCGGCATAGCCAGCGCTACAGCCAGCGCCATAACGGCGATGACGGTATCGCCGGCGCCGGTGACGTCAAATACATCCTTGGCCTGGGCGGGTAATGAATGCACCTGCGCTGCATCGATTAAGGTCATGCCGGCTTCGCCGCGCGTCAGTAACAGTGTCGCTATCTGGCATTGGGCCAGCAGTTCGCGGCCTTTCTCCACTATCGATGACTCAGTTTCAGAGGCGCCGACTACGGCCTGGAATTCTGCAAGATTCGGCGTGATGATGTCGGCCTGGGCATAAATCCGGTAGTCCGTGCCTTTCGGGTCGATGAGCACTTTAAGCCCGGCCTGTTTGGCTTTATCGATATAGCTTGAGACATCGGCCAGTGTGCCCTTGCCGTAATCCGAAAATA